>JAAURJ010000012.1 GCA_012032285.1 Sphingomonadales bacterium | reverse complement strand
CTGCATGGCTAATATCTCTGTTCACCGCCGCTTCGCGCCCCGCGTGCCCTATCCCTGTTTCTGCTCAGGCAGGAGGATTACCAATGACGACAACCCGTAAATTCCACATTCAGGGTATTATGCTCGCCAGCCTGATTTTTATTGCCGACCAATTTGTCAAATATCTGATGATTGGGCCGCTGGCGCTGGAAAGCCGGTCGGTTATCCATATCATTTCCTTTTTTGACCTGCGCTGGGCGGAAAATCGCGGGGTTTCGATGGGCTTTCTGGAGGCGAGCAGCGAGACACAGCGGTGGATGCTTGTCGGCCTGACCGCGCTCATTGCGCTTGTCGTCAGCATATGGATGATGCGCGAAAAGCTGCGCGGGGACATATTGGCGCTCGCCATGGTGCTTGGCGGGGCGCTCGGCAATATTGTCGACCGGGTGCGTTATGGTTATGTTGTCGATTATGCCGATTTGCATTTTGGAGCGTTCCGGCCCTTTTATATTTTCAATCTGGCCGATGCCTGCATTAGCATCGGTGTGCTTTTATTGCTTGCCCGCGCCTTTCTGATCGGCAAGAAAGAAAAAGAAACATCAAAAACAGGCGAAGCTGTTTCAGATTAAGTTCATGTCGGGCGCTTTATCCGGCGCATTGGCATCATGATGGAGTGAGTTTTATGCGTAAATATATATTGGCATCTGCCGCCGCGGTATCGGCGCTGGCGCTATCGGGTTGCGGATCGACCGGAATTTTTGACCGCAACCGGCCCGATGAATTTGCCGTTTCGCGGGCCGCTCCCCTCGTGGTTCCGCCCGATTTTGCGCTCACCCCGCCGCAACCCGGCGCCCCGCGCCCGCAAGAGGGCAATGCCAATGAACAGGTGCTCGATGCGCTTTTCGGCGGCCCGGCTCCGCGCTCCCCCGCCCAGCAATCAGTGACAGGCAATGCGGGCTCCTCCGAAACCGGTATCCGCACGTCGATTGGCGATCCCGACACCAATACAGTAAACAAAGGCAGCGTCACCCGCGACATTATCTCTGCGCCCGAAGGGGACGGCCAAAATGCGCAGGCGGCCGCACCCGGGCTTTAGCATTATCCCTTTGCCGTGTTGGATTTATCCTACAATTCCGGCCCGAAAGGGCGGAATAAAGGGCTTCCTTGGTGTAAACTTTGTAAACTTAGCGGCCATTTTGGAAACGGTTTTGGCACAGCCTGGTAGCGCCGGTCATTAGCCGCCGCGCGATCCGCCCGATACCTTGGCGGCAGAAGCAATGCTGCGCCCGCCAAAACCGCCGCTTGCAGCCAGGCTGCTGCTACTGCGGCGGCGCTGGTCCTGCATTTTTCCAACCGTATTCTGGCTCGCAAAACCTGCGCCGCCGATGCTATAGGGTTTTTTCTCGCCATTTTGCATAACCGGCGCACCGGATGTAGATAGCATTCCGCTTTTCCGGTCATTATACAACCCGCCATAGGCATAGCGATTGCCGTCCAGAGAGCGGGCGATAATATAGCCCGCCATGACGCCCGAAAAACGAGGTCCGCGCCGTTCGCAATTGCCCGTGCCATATTGCTCCTCACAGGCTTGCTTATCCGCATAGGATTTGGCGGACTTTTCATTCTCTTTGGCGGCCTCATTATAGGCTTCTTGGCATTTCTGTTCGGAATAGATTTTCGCCGCCGCGCATTCGCCGACGCTACGATAGGCGTAAACCTTGTCACTATCGCCGCTTTTCGGCGCAGCGGGGGCATTGGCCGCTTGCTCGTCCGCGGGCGTTGCTATGCCGCATCCAGCCAGCATCGACGCCGAACCCAATGCGGTGAAGCCGACCGCAAATGACCGTTTTTTGCCCGAATGAACAAGAAGCGCTTTACCCGCCATGTTGTGAATTCCCCATTTCAAAACTTACCCGCCCCCTTATAGCAATGAAAAGGATAATATTGTCTTTACCGGGCAGGGGATAATCCGCCTAAAGCAAGGATTTGGTTTTAATGCGCAGATTAAACATCGCCGAACGGCCCGATTGGCAAGATACCGCGCGGCAATTTGGGTTTACATTCCACCATATTGACGGCGAACGATATTGGGATGAACGCTATGCTTATGCCTTCACCTTGCGCCAGATTGAGGAGGATATAGAAGATCCCTCTGCGGAGCTGCACTCAATGTGCCTGCGGCTGGTGGATAAGATTGTGCGCAGCGAGGAATATATGGAACGGCTTGCCATTCCGGAACGCTACCGCGATCTGGTGGCGAATTCATGGAAAAGGCGTGACCCATCGCTCTATGGCCGGTTCGATTTTGCCTATGACGGCAGCGGCCCTGCCAAATTGCTCGAATATAATGCCGATACACCGACCAGCATTTACGAAACCGGGTTTTTCCAATGGCATTGGTTAGAACAATTGATCGATCAAGGCCGCCTGCCCGAAAGTGCGGATCAGTTTAATGCGTTGCACGAAGCCCTAGCGGCGCGTTTTGCCGATATAGCGCCCAGCGAATCGGTTATCCATTTTGCCAGTATCGCGGACCATATCGAAGACCGCCAAACGGTTGCTTATTTGGAAGACTTGGCGCGTCAGGCCGGGCTGGAGCCGCATTTTGTGCCCATTGATGCCATCGGCCTGAATATAGATGGCCGTTTTGTTGATCAGGATCAAATGCTGATCGACCGGATATTCAAACTTTATCCATGGGAAGATATGTTGCGCGAGGAATTTGCCATGAATATCGCCAGGTCGGGTACCCAATTTATCGAACCGGCTTGGAAAGCCCTGCTCAGCAACAAGGGCATATTGCCGCTGTTATGGACGGAATATCCCGGCCATCCCAATTTATTGCCCGCCGCCTTTGACGATGATTTCGCTGGCAAGGCCATGGTCGGACCCAATCATGTCCGCAAACCGCTATTTTCGCGCGAGGATGGGACATTGAACTGCATGGCGATGGCGGCACTGTGCAGGGCCCTGTGGGCGGTTACGGCGCGGAGGGTTATATTATACAAGGCTATGCCCCGCTGGCCCGCTTTGGCAACCGGCATGCTGTTATTGGCAGCTGGATCGTCGGTGAGGATGCGGTGGGCCTTTCGGTGCGCGAAGATGGCGGCCCGATCACCCGCGATAGTGCGCTCTATATCCCCCATGTGATTTTGGAGGAGGGGCAAGGCATTGGCTAAGGCAGATCAGGGCTTAAGCCCGTGCGCCGGCCGCTTCGACACCGGCGCTGTTATGGCGCAGCGCTTTTAAGACAGTATCGACGATTTGCGGGGCATTCAATCCAGCCTCATCATATTGTTTTTGCGGATTATCATGCTCTTGAAACCAATCGGGTAGCCGCATCGTGCGGATTTTAAGGCCCGCATCGGTCAGGCCAAGGTCGCTAGCCAATGTGAGTATATGGGCGCCCAGCCCGCCAATAGCGGCTTCTTCCACGGTGACCACGACATCATGGCTGGTCATAAGCTGGCGGATCAGCGCTTCGTCCAGCGGCTTGGCAAAGCGCATATCGGCGATGGTGGTGCTCAGCCCCTTGCTATCCAGTATATCCGCCGCTTTCGTTGCTTCGGCAAGCCGCGTGCCCAAAGACAGGATGGCGACTTTTTTGCCCTCCCGCACGATCCGGCCCTTACCGATGGCGAGCTTTTCCAGCCTTTCGGGTATAGCCGCGCCGGTTCCGTTCCCGCGCGGATAGCGCACCGCAATCGGCCCATCATCATATTCAGCCGCAGTATAGATCATATGGGCCAGTTCCGCCTCATCACTGGGCGACATCACCACCATATTGGGGAGGGTCGCCAGATAGGTGATGTCAAAGCTGCCCGCATGGGTGGACCCGTCCGCACCGACCAGCCCGGCCCGGTCAATCGCAAAGCGCACCGGCAAATTCTGAATCGCGACATCATGCACCACCTGATCATAGGCGCGTTGCAGGAAGGTCGAATAGATTGCAGCAAAGGGCCGCATACCTTGTGCCGCCAAGCCTGCGGCAAAAGTGACCGCGTGCTGTTCGGCAATGCCGACATCAAAACTGCGGCCTGGATGTGCGGCGGCGAATTTGTCAACGCCAGTGCCCGATGGCATCGCGGCGGTAATGGCGCAGATACGCGGATCGCTCTCTGCAAGTTTGGCCAATGTTTCGCCAAAGACATTTTGATATGCGGGCGGCCCGCCGCTTGGTCCCTTATCCTGCTTTCCGCTGATCACATCAAATTTGGCGACGCCATGATATTTGTCATCGGCCGCTTCGGCGGGGGCGTAGCCCTTACCCTTTTTCGTGACCGCATGGATCAGCACCGGACCTTCGGCATTATCGCGGACATTTTCCAACACGGGGATTAGCTGTTCCAGATTATGGCCGTCAATCGGGCCGACATAGTAAAAACCAAGTTCCTCAAACAATGTCCCGCCCATTGCCATGCCGCGGGCATATTCCTCCGCCTTTGCCGTTGCATTATGCACGCGGCGCGACAATTTCGCGGTCAGCTTGCTGGCAAATTTACGGATGCCCAGATATTCGCTGGAGGAAACCAGCCGGGCGAGATAGCCCGACAGCCCGCCAACCGGCGGCGCAATCGACATATCATTGTCATTCAGGATCACAACCAGCCGGTTGCCCGCGGCCTGCGCATTATTCATCGCTTCATAAGCCATGCCCGCGCTCATCGCCCCGTCGCCGATAACCGCAATCGCCTTGCCCGGTTTTCCGGCCAGTTTATTGGCAACAGCAAAGCCCAAAGCCGCGCTGATCGAGGTTGAGCTATGCGCCGCGCCAAACGGATCATATTCGCTTTCGCTGCGTTTGGTGAAACCCGATAGACCGCCACCCTGGCGCAGCGTGCGGATACGGTCCCTGCGCCCAGTGATGATTTTATGTGGATAGCATTGGTGACCAACATCCCAGATCAGCCGGTCTTCGGGTGTATTGAAAACATAATGAATAGCAGTGGTTAGCTCCACCACGCCCAGCCCCGCACCCAAATGACCGCCGGTCACCGAAACCGTGCTGATCACTTCTTGGCGCAGTTCATCGGCAAATTGGCGCAGATCGCTTTCGTCCAACTTGCGCAAATCAGACGGGATATTCACGTTATCCAGTAAAGGCGTATTCGGTTTGTCTGTCATAAGAGTAGCATTAACCGCTAAAATCAGCGCTGTCGAATGACTTTATCATGCAGTTTTCATGCAGAAACCGGCTATGCGCTTCAATCGCAATCGGCGCAAGTGCCGCGCACCTCGATTACCGGACGTACATTGGCAAATCCTGCGGCACCCGCCGCATCGCGCACGCTGCCCGATAGCTTGTCATTATCCAAATGTGTTGCGTTTCCGCAATGGTCACAGATCAGGAAAATACAATCATGCAGGCATCCGGGATGCGAATTGGCAATATAAGCATTGGCGCTTTCCACGCGGCGCGCCAAATTGGTGGTAACAAACAGGTCCAATATCCGGTACACGCTATTGGGCGCAACCCTTTTGCCGCGCTTTTGCGATACAAGATCGGCAATGTCATAGGCAGAAGCCGGTTTGTCGAATGTCGCCAAAACTTCAAAAATCGCGGCGCGCATATCGGTCCATTGCTCGCCCGCTTCGGTCAGGGTCGCTTTGGCAGCATCGGCGAGCGATGCGCCTTCATGTTCATGATGATGATGGTCCGTCATGCAGCAAGAATAGGCCTATTTGGCCCGGATAGCAATGATGCAGTAATATAGGACTGTTATCAGTGCGCGGCGCGGTGATTCAAATCATGGCCAAGCGCCAGCAATATGACACCCAAAACCGTGTAGAACATTTCCCCGTCGCCATGCGGCAGGGATAGGGCACCCGACATAACACCGATACCCAATGCGCCGATGGCGGCGGGCATGATGAAACCATGCTGTAATATGCCCTTACCAAGCGCCAAAAGGCCAAAGCCAATGGCAAGGACAAGGCCGGTTTCGTGGACAACCGGATCGAGCAATATGCCACCCGCAGACGCAAGAGCGACCAGAAAAATAGCGGTCGCAAGGCAATGCATAAGGCACAGTCCGGCAAGGCCCAAACCCAGCCCGTCCCAGCTCCATTTCTGCCATAATGCGGTTGTCATATAAGGCATATGGCATGATTCGTATAAGGTTACAATATATCATTAGGCGCGATGATTGCGATTTGTGCAATTTTGTTGCCGCCTAAGCACAGTTGATCCCGGCGCTAAGCAACGGCATAGAGCGGCTATGGTTGATAATGCTCTTCATAGGGAGGCGAAATATCGCCCCAATGCCATGGCCAATTGGCTGTTTTTGTCGCCAGCCTTGTGTTTGCGATGGTCGTGGTCGGCGGCATCACGCGGCTGACCGAATCCGGGCTTTCCATTACCGAATGGAAACCGGTAACCGGGGCGCTGCCGCCGCTAAGCCAGGCCGATTGGTTGGCCGAATTTGAAAAATACCGCGCAACAACCGAATATCAGCAGGTTAATGCGGGCATGAGCCTGGCAGCGTTCCAGTTCATTTATTTTTGGGAGTGGGTGCACCGGTTGCTCGCACGGCTTGTCGGCGCCGCCTTTGCGCTTCCTTTTTTATGGTTTCTGGTCAGGGGCGCGATTCCCAAAGGCTATATGCCAAGGCTGATTCCGCTATTCCTACTCGGCGGTTTGCAGGGCGTGATTGGTTGGTGGATGGTGGTTTCCGGTCTGTCGGGCCGCACAGACGTCAGCCATTTCCGGCTTGCCGCGCATTTGCTGCTCGCTTTGTTCATCTTTGCCTCGCTGATCTGGACCGCGCTCGATTTAAAAGCGCTGGCGGCGAACAGGAAGGCCCGCCCGGCACGGCTTACCGGATTTGCCTTAACCGTCATTGCAATATTGTTCATACAGCTGCTCTTCGGCGCTTATGTTGCGGGCATGAATGCCGGACAAGTCGCCAATACATGGCCTTTGATGAACGACCATTTTGTTCCCGAAGGTATTGATTGGGACAGGGGCGTGATCTTTGCCGTCCTGAACGATCCCTTTCTGGTCCATTTTATCCACCGTTGGTGGGCTTGGGTGGTGGTAGCGGCGCTGATCCTGATGGCAAGGCGGCTGAAGAAAATCGGTGCGCGCCCGGTTTCGATTGCCATTCATATCGCCTTTGGCACGCAAATATTGCTCGGCATCGCCACCGTGATGAGCGGGGTGAATATCAGCAATTTTGCGATAACATTGGCCGTGCTTCATCAAGCCGTCGGTGCGCTTCTGGTTGGCAGCGTGGCCTGGGGTGCCCACCATCTGGGGCAAGTTCGAAAAGGATAAGCTATGGCTGGTCTGACCTTAATCTACACGCTATGCGGCAGCGATCAGGAAGCAGACGAAATGTGCCGGACATTGGTGGGCGAAAAACTCGCCGCCTGCGCCAACCGGCTCGCGGCTTGCACCTCTTATTTTGAATGGCGGGGCGAGATGCAGTGCAGAACAGAATTTCCAATATTGTTCAAAACGCTGCTTCTGTCCGGTGATGAAGCGAAAAAGCGTATAGAGGAAATACACAGCTATGATGCGCCCGCAATTATCAGCTGGGATGTGGACAATGTCTCTGCACAATTTTACAGCTGGATGTTGAAACAATCTGCTTAAGGCCGCAATTCAAACGCCGATTATTAACTTAATAAGGTAAGCAGCGACGCCGACAGTTACGACGCCTGCGGCCCATAACACTGCGAACCAAGCCAATTTCCGCAGATTATCCTGCATCAATGATACCCTGCTTCATCTACCTTACCGCGAAACACCCAATAAGCCCATGCGGTATAGGCCAATATGATGGGGACCAATATCACGGCTCCGATGAGCATGAAGAGCTGGCTTTCATAGGGCGCGGCGGCCGCCCATATCGATACGCGGCCCGGAATGACATCAGGCCAGATCGAAATGCCAAGGCCAACAAGGCACAGCCCAAACAGGCCGAGCGCATATAGAAAGGGCGCAATTTCCTGACGCTTTGACAGGCTGCGAAAGAATAAGAAGGCTATTATCAATGTGGCCAGTGGTACCTGTGATGTGGCCAAGATACCGGGATAATCGAGCCAGCGTTCATAATATTTCGCCTCTAGCGTTGGGGTGAGCGCACTGACGGCTGCAATAGCAATTAAGAGCAGAAGGCCGGTACGCCCGGCATAGCTATAAGCCTGTCGCTGCAAAGCGCCGTCGGTTTTCATGACCAGCCAGCAGCTGCCGAGCAGAGCATAGCCCGCACATAGCGCCGCGCCTGTTAGCAGGCTAAACGGGCTAAGCCATTCCCACCAACCGCCTGCATAGGCGCGGCCCTCGACCGTAATGCCTTGAAGAAGAGCGCCCAGTGTAATCCCTTGCGCAAAGGTCGCGACCCAAGAGCCAAGCGTAAAGGCAAAGTCCCAACGCGCCCGGTGCGCCGGGTCACGCCAGCGAAATTCAAATGCCACGCCGCGCAGAATCAGGCCGAGCAGCATGGCGATCAACGGGGCGTAAAGCGCGGGCAGGATAATCGCATAGGCCAGCGGAAATGCCGCCAGCAAACCACCGCCGCCCAGCACCAGCCATGTTTCATTGCCATCCCAGACGGGTGCTATGCTGTTCATCGCCTTGTCACGGTCCGGGCCAACTGCGAAATTCGGAAAAAGGATACCAATCCCCAAATCGAATCCATCCAATATAACATAAACAACAATCGCAAAGCCGATAATGCCCGCCCAGATGACGGTCAGGTCGATGCCGTTCATTGTGCGTCTCCCTTTTCTATTTCACCGTCAATTATGGCAGGGGCAGGGGTGATACCCGCCGAACGAATGGGGGCGTGCTGCGGCTCTGGCTCATGCGCTTCGGGCGGCTTGGACGCAAGACGGAACAGATACCAAACGCCCGCGCCAAAAACGGTGAAATAGACGACAATAAAGGCCAATAGCGAAAAGGCGACAGCAGGCGCATCCAGCGGTGAGGCGCTATCGGCGGTGCGCAGCAGGCCGTATATGGTATAGGGTTGCCGCCCGACCTCGGTTGTCACCCATCCGGCAAGAACAGCGATAAAGCCGGACGGCCCCATCACAAGGGCCGCCCTGTGCATCAATGGCCAGTCATAAAGCTTCTTGCGATACCGCGCGAAAAGGCTCCATAGCCCAAGCCCCATCATGGCAAAGCCGAGGCCCACCATGATACGGAAAGACCAGAAGACGATAGCGACAGGCGGTTCATTCTCATCAGGAATAGTATCCAGACCAGCCAGCGGCGCATTGGGATCATGCTTCAGGATCAGCGAAGACGCTTTGGGAATTTCAACCGCATAATCAACCCGTTTTTCCTTGCTATTGGGAATACCAAACAGGATCAATGGCGCGCCGTTCGGGTGGCTTTTATAATGGCCCTCCATGGCCATCACCTTTGCAGGTTGATGTTCCAGCGTATTGAGACCGTGCAAATCGCCCATGAAAATCTGGACAGGAGCAACAATAGCGGCCATCCACATGGCCATCGAAAACATCTTGCGCGCACCGGGGTTTTTGCTGTCTTTCAACAAATGCCATGCGCCCACAGCGCCCACAGCAAAGGCAGTTGTCAGATAGGCAGCGAGCACAGTATGGGCAAGACGGTAAGGGAAGCTGGGGT
Source organism: Sphingomonadales bacterium (assembly GCA_012032285.1). GTDB lineage: Bacteria > Pseudomonadota > Alphaproteobacteria > Sphingomonadales > Sphingomonadaceae > Sphingorhabdus_B. The sequence continues at coordinate 48,300 of JAAURJ010000012.1, read as the reverse complement.
TCCAGATAATCTCCCACCAGCCCGCAGCAGGCACAAATTGCCCCACTTCATTGATCGCATAACCCACCGGCGTCTGCATCCAGCTATTGACGCTTAGAATCCAGCTGGCGGAGATGAAGGTGCCAAGCGCCACCATCAAAGTTGCAATGAAATGCAGTTTGCGGCCAACCTTGTTGATACCAAACAGCATGACACCCAAAAACCCGGCCTCAAGAAAAAAAGCTGTCAGCACCTCATAAGCCATTAACGGCCCGATGACCGGCCCTGCCTTGTCGGAAAAAGCCGACCAGTTGGTACCGAATTGATAGGACATGACAATGCCGGAAACGACGCCCATCGCAAAGACGATGGCAAATATCTTGAGCCAATAACGATAAAGATTGGCGTAAACGCCCTTGCCGGTTTTGAGCCACAGCCCCTCCAGCACCGCCAAATAGCTGGCAAGACCGATGGAGAAGGCGGGGAAGATGAAATGAAAGCTGACAGTAAAAGCAAACTGGATACGCGCCAGCAGAATTGCCCATTCTTGTTCAATCATATCATACCTCGCGCAAAAAGAGGATCGCCTTCAATATCCAAATTTTCTTCCGCATCAGCAATTGCAATTGCCGCTGCAAAAGCTGCATTTTGTGAAAGAAAGACTTTACCTGATAATTCATGCAGAAAGTCAGACCGTTTGAGCGCATCCATCACCGGGCCTTTGACTTCGGAAAGGTGCATATGGATTTCGCCGTCTTCCAGCCGGTGGTTAATCGCCTCCAGGCTTTCGAGCGCCGATGCATCGATGGCGTTGACCGCAGGGCACATCAATATGACATGGCGAACGCTTGGCTGCTGGGCCACTTGTTCCAACACATAATCCTCCAGCCAGCGGGCATTGAAATAGGTAAGGCTTTCGTCGATGCGGATGGTTAGGATGCGCGGATCGGTATACACTTTATGCCGCTTTACATTGCGAAAATGTTCGCTGTCTGGCACGCGGCCAACAATCGCGGCATGGGGCCGCGAGGCACGCCAAAGATAGAGCGCAAGGCTTAACCCCACGCCTGCGATCACGCCGGGTTCAACGCCTGCCAAAAGCGTGACGATAATCGTTGCCGTCATCGCCGCAAAATCGGGCTTAGAATAGCGGAATATTTCGCGCGGGGTTTTGAAATCAACAAGGCTAAGCACGGCAACAATGATCGTCGCGGCAAGCGTAGCGATGGGCAGCGCATAGAGCAGCGGGGTGAGAAAAAGCGCGGCAAGTGCTATGCCTATTGCCGTAAATGCCCCTGCCGCCGGTGTTTCCGCGCCTGCATCAAAATTGACCACCGATCGTGCAAAGCCGCCTGTTACCGGATAGCCTCCTGTAAACCCTGCGGCGACATTGGCCGCGCCAAGCCCAATCAGCTCCTGATTGGGGTTGATACGCTGACGCCGTTTGGCGGCGAGCGTCTGCGCCACCGAAACGCTTTCAACAAAACCAATGATGGAAATAAGCAGGGCTGGAATAAACAGCGACTGCCATAACGCTGCGTCGAACAACGGTATGGTGATAGGAGGCAGGCTTTGCGGGATTTCGCCAATCACCTTTACCCCCCTTGATTCCAAATCGAGCATCAATACCGCCAATGTCGAAATGGCAACCGCGAAGATCGGTCCCGCTTTGGCGGTCAGGTCTGCGGCGCGTACGGCCATTCCGAAACGCATAAGCAGCGGCTTCAGCCCCTTGCGCACCCAAAAGAGAAAAGCCGTGGCCAACACACCGATGATCAATGTCGGAACATTGGTATCACCGATATTTTCCGCTAATGTCCGCAATAGGCCGGGCATGGCCTCGCCATTGGCTTTGATCCCCAGAATGGATTTAATCTGGCTGGTGGCGATGATAATTCCGCTTGCGGTGATGAAACCGGATACCACCGGATGAGAAAGCAGATTGGCAAGAAAGCCAAGGCGCAGCAAGCCCATGGCGAGCAGTATCACACCCGAAAGCAGAGCGAGCACAAGCGCAGCAGCAATAAATTCAGCGCTTCCCGGTGTGCCGACATTTCCTGCCGCCGCCAACGTCATCAATGATACCACCGCCACTGGTCCCACCGCCAATGTTCGGCTTGTCCCAAAAAGCGCATAAGCGATAATTGGCAGCATCGACGCATAAAGGCCGATTTCCGGCGGTAATCCGGCCAGCATTGCATAGGCCAGACTTTGCGGGATGAGCATTATGGTGACGATCAGTGCCGCAATCAGATCATTGGTCAGCATCGCGCCGCCATAGCCCTTGCCCCATTCTAGGATTGGAAGAAATTTGCGGATCATTTTTTTAGCGCTCACACCGCTCGCTTGATCTTGGGCTTTACCATCCACTCGTGCCCTTTAAGCATTCCGTGCCAGTAAACCGGAGGCAAGATGGTATCTTTGAGAAGCCAGGACAAACGCGAAGGCCGCGTGCCATCAATCAACCAGTTGGGAAAGCTGGGCAGCAGCTTGCCGCCATAACCAAATTCGGCAAGAACAATCTTGCCGCGCTCAACGGTCAATGGGCAGCTGCCATAACCGTCATATTCGGCGACCGGTTCACCCCCATTCAGCACTGATAGTGCATTAACAGCGACAACCGGTGCCTGTTTGCGAACCGCCGCCGCTGTTTTTGCATTAGGCGCGCTGCAAGCATCACCGAGCGAGAAGATATTGGCATATTCGATATGCTGTAAAGTTGCCTGATCAACCGCCACAAATCCTGTTTCACCGGCGAGCGGGCTGGAACGGATGACATCAGGTGCGGTTTGCGGCGGCACAACATGGATCATGTCAAAGCGTTCTTCGATATGCCTTATATTGTCTCCATCTTTCTGCTCAAAGGTGGCGATTTTCCGTTCACCGTCAATGGCAATCAGGTTGCTGATGAAATTGAGATGCGCATTATAGCGTTTAATATATTGCATCAGCGTAGGGACATAGGCATCCACCCCAAATAGCACGCCACCTGCAGTATGAAATTGAACATCAATATCCTGAAGCACATGGTTGCGCTCCCAACGAGAGCAGGACAGATACATTGCCTTTTGCGGAGCGCCTGCGCATTTGATGGGCATGGGCGGCTGTGTGAAGAGAGCGCGGCCCTTTGCCATATCTTTGACCAGACGGTTGGTATAGGGCGCGAGATTATAGCTGTAATTGCTGGTGACACCATTTTTACCCAGCGTTTCGGGAAGGCCTTTAATTGCCCCCCAATCAAGTTTTATACCGGGGCAAATAATCAGCAGGTCATAACCAATGCGTGCACCATCAGATAGCGTAACCTTATTTTCATCCGGTTCAAATGTCGCAACTGAGGATTGAATCCAATTGGCACCATCCGGGATCAGGCGGCTTTCATCCCGCTTGGTAAACTCCTTGGAGAATACACCGCCGCCCACCATTGTCCATCCGGGCTGATAATAATGGTCATTCGATGGTTCGATAATGGCCAGGCTGATTTTGCGGTTTCGTTTCAGGATACTGGCTGCTGTTGCAATCCCCGCCGAACCGCCCCCGACAATAGCAATGTTGAAATTTCGCGTTATGCCGCCGCGACTGGATTCGTCCCGCTGTATAGCCAGGGCATGAATGGCCCCTGACCGCGCACCCGACCGGCAATAAGCCAGCACAGGCGGCGAAAGATGAGCAAGCGCGCCGCGCATTTCATCCGCCTGTGCTGCTGTTGCGCCTTTCGGACTGACGGGAATATAGGCAAAGCCAAGCCCGGCTTCCTGCGCAGCCTTTGCCATGACATCGGAGCAGGGTTGATCGGCTGCTTCGCCATCGGGCCGGTTGCAGATAATTGATCGAAAACCCTTTTGCGCGGCCTGCTTCAAATCGCCGGGTTTCAGCTGCGCCGTTATGGCGAAGTCTCTTGTAACTGGCTTGATATTCATCGCACGTGCCTTTCTTTTATGCCGCAGATTATTTGACAGCAAAACGTTCCACCGCCATGCCCGCAACCATTGCCGCAACGAAGATCAACGCTGGCCACGGGTTAAGAACAAGACCGACCACGGCAGGTCCGGGACAAAGACCGCTAATGCCCCAGCCAATACCGAATAACAGCCCGCCTATTGCCAGCTTTGCGTCCAGTTGCGTTGTGCCAGGTAGGGTGAAATGCGCATCGGCCAACGGTGCCTTCATCCGCCTTTGAACCGCCCACGCAATCGCCATGGGGATCATTGCGCCGCCCATGACAAAGGCCAGCGTCGGATCCCAATTTCCAAACAGGTCGAGAAAACCCTGCACACGGGCAGGATCAACCATTCCTGAATAGGTCAGGCCCGCTCCAAACAGGCCCCCTGCCAATAACGCGATCGCAATCTGCCGCATAGTTTCAATGCTTTCGCAATGTCGACAGACCAAAAGGCAGATAAAGCGGACAGGTGCCTATAAGACTGGTTAGAAGGAATATCCCTGCCGCCACGAACGCGATAATGGCAATGGTGCCCGAAATCATTCCGGTGAAATAAGCGGCAATAATTGCAATCACCACGAGCAGGCGGAATAGCCGGTCTGCACTTCCCATATTCTTTGTCATTCCTATTCTCCTTTTTTTGCTACAATTACAAAAGTCCGGCGATGCGCATAAAAGCCACGGTTGCAAAACCGGCGGTCATAAACAGCGATGTGGCGATAATGGACCGGCGCGACAGACGGGACATACCGCACACACCATGTCCGCTGGTGCAACCAGAGCCGAGCCTTGTGCCAAAACCGACAAGCAGCCCGCCGATAATGAGCGTTACCCAATTGTCGGCAAACCGGCTTTCAACAGGCCCGAAAAACAGCGTAACAAGCAAAGCTCCCAATGGTAGGCCAATGATGAATGCCATTGCGAGGCCGCGCGGCGGGCCGCTGCCTGCAAGTCCGATCGCGCGCGCGGCAAGGCCGCTGACTCCAGCAATCCGGCCAAGGCCCAGCAACATGACAGCAGCCGCAACGCCAATCATCAAGCCGCCGATCAAACCTTCCACCGGCATCGCATCGGGAAAGCTTAATAATATCATACCGCATTCACCGGAATTTTAAGGTAGGTGACACCATTATCATCGGCGGGCGGCATATGTCCGGCACGCATATTCACCTGCACCGATGGCAGGATCAATGTCGGCATGGCCAGCGTCGCATCACGCGCTTCCCGCATGGCGACAAATTCTTCTTCGCCCACACCGTCATGCGCGTGGATATTGTGCGCCCGTTGTTCGGCAACGGTCGTTTCCCAGATATAATCATCGCGTCCTTGTGGCAGATAGTCATGACACATGAACAACCGTGTTGTCGGCGGTAAGGAAAGGATACGCTTTAACGAACGGTATAGCGTTCGCGCATCACCGCCGGGGAAATCGGCCCGCGCCGTCCCATAATCCGGCATGAACATGGTATCGCCGACAAAAACCGCATCGCCAATCACATAGGCAATGCAGGCAGGCGTATGGCCTGGCACATGAAGAACCGTGACTTTAACATTGCCAATATCAAACGCATCCCCGTCTTTCCAAAGCCGGTCAAAGTCAGAACCATCGCGCTGAAATTCACTTCCTGCATTGAACAGTTTACCGAAGACATTTTGAACCGTGGTTATATACTCGCCAATCGCGATTTTCCCGCCCAAATGCTGCTGAATATAGGGTGCCGCCGAAAGATGGTCGGCATGGGCATGGGTTTCCAGCAACCATTCGGTCACAAGGCCATGCTGCTTTACATAGCCGATAATGGCATCTGCTGAGTCCGTCCTTGTCCGCCCGGAAGCAGGATCATAATCCAAAACACTATCGATGATCGCTGCCTTTTGGGTCGCCGGATCATGCACAATATAAGAGACCGTATTGGTGGGCAGGTCGAAAAACGACTCAATGACGGGTATGTTCCGCTGCGCCAGAGTGATTTGTTTCGTAGCTAATTCAAGGACATGGTCCGACATGGCAAGCTCCGTAATTTATATTTACATAAACTATGTAATAATGTATATCGCTTGCGTCAAGATGAAAACCGTTTCATGCATATTGGGAAAGGAAATTATGGGATGAATGAAAACAGGCAAAACGCAGCCGCTCTCAGGATCGGCGATGTGGCCCCTAATTTCTCAGCCCGATCTACAAAAGGGCCGGTGGAGCTTTCCATCTACCGCGGTCAATGGGTAATCTTCTTCTCCCATCCGGCCGATTTTACCCCGGTATGCACATCGGAATTTATTGGCCTCGCAAAGGCCAGTGATGCGTTTGCACAAGCGAAATGTGCTTTAATTGGATTGTCGGTGGACAGTCTTTTTTCGCATATCGCCTGGCTTGCCGAAATCAAAAAGCGCTTCGACGTCAGCATTGATTTTCCGATACTGGAAGATCCTTCCATGGCGATTGGCCGTGCCTATGGCATGATTGATGAAAATTCACGCGATAGCGCTGCGATGCGGTCGGTTTATTATATTGATCCCAAAGGGTTTATTCGCGCCATTACCTCCTATCCCCATAATGTCGGCCGCAATGTTGAAGAAATGCTTCGCCTGCTGCGCGGGTTGCAGAAGGTCGATGAAACCGGCCTTCTGGTCCCCGAAGGATGGGACGGCACCGGCAGGCTGCTTCAGCCTCCACCCGAAAGTCTGGAACATGGCGCTGCCACTGTTGACTGGTTTGCCTATGCGGAGCATCCATGATGGCCGAGCTATTTAAGCATCGCACACAGGCAGAAATGGCGGCCAACAAACTCAAGCATTTTGCCCAAGCTCAACGGTTGATGATATTAAGTTTTTTGCTGGGCGGCGAACGCAATGTCAGTGAAATTGACGGGGCAACCGCGATCGGCCAGCCCGCGCTCAGCCAGCAATTGGCCGCGCTGCGCAAAGCAGAGCTGGTTAGCACTCGCCGTGAAGGAACCCAAATCTACTACAGTCTAGCCGACGAGGGCGTAGAAATCTGCATCCGCTGTATTCAGATGATGACCGGCGATAACCCGTCGATTGATGCGCTAATAACCAAAAACCCGGCCCGCTTAATTGGGAATGATTCGAGCCAAGCTGAAAATTCTGGGGTGGCGGGGTTTGCCCGTATGATACCCTAAAGCACAGGCATAAGGGTCTTGTTCTAGCCATAAAAATGATACTGGATTTGTAACAAACTGCGTGGATATGTCTTAGGGTATTATTTTACCCGCCCTAAAACCGCCTTATTTACTTGACTGTCGGCATATAGATCGTCATTAGCGCCGCTTCGATGGGGACCGGCATGGGCCGCACCCTGATTCTCAAACTATCCGAAAGGTTCGATTAGGCGCTCCTCATGAAAACGCTGTCTAAACAAACAAAATCGGTCCGTCCGCAGGATGTCGAAAAGGGCTGGATCCTTATCGACGCCGAAGGCTTGGTGGTTGGCCGCGTCGCCAGCCTCATCGCCAATATCCTGCGCGGCAAGACCAAACCAAGCTATACCCCTCATGTCGATTGCGGTGACCATGTCATCGTCATCAATGCCGAAAAAGTTCGCTTCACCGGCAATAAGGCTAAAGATAAACGCTATTACCGCCACACCGGTCACCCGGGCGGCATCAAGGAAACCAGCCCCGAGAAGATACTCGAAGGCAAATTCCCTGAGCGCGTTATGATCAAGGCGGTGGAACGCATGGTGCCACGCGGCCCATTGGGGCGCGCACAGATGCGCTCGCTTCACGTATTCGCAGGCACAGAGCATCCTTATGATGGCCAAAAGCCGACCCTGCTCGACGTCGCTTCCATGAACAGCAAGAATAAGGTGCGTGTATAATGTCAGACACCGATAACAACAGCGCAAGCTCGCTCGCCGATCTGGGTCAGGTCGCTGGCACAACCACCGAAGCTCCGGCTGCGCCTGCAACGCCGCTGCGTGAACAGGAATTGGACGCGCATGGCCGCGCCTATGCAACTGGCCGCCGCAAGGATGCTATTGCCCGCGTATGGCTGAAACCCGGCACCGGCAAAATCACTGTTAATGGCCGTGATCAGGACGTTTATTTCGCACGTCCGACGCTCCGCCTTGTGATCAACCAAGTGTTCGACATCACCGAACGCCGCGGGCAATATGACATTATCGCCACGGTAAAAGGCGGCGGTCTTTCGGGACAGGCCGGTGCAGTCAAGCATGGCATCAGCCAAGCGTTGACCCGCTATGAACCCGCGCTGCGCTCCGCGGTAAAGGCCGCTGGCTTCCTGACCCGCGACAGCCGCGTTGTCGAGCGTAAGAAATATGGCCGGGCAAAAGCGCGCCGTAGTTTCCAATTCTCGAAGCGTTAATCCGCTTTTCAAGCTTAGCAAAAAGGCCCTGCAGCGATGCGGGGCCTTTTTCATTGCAAAAACCGGCTTTTGCCATAGGGACAGGCGATGCTGAAATATCTTCTTCTGGCTTTATTGGCCGCAATCGCGGCTTTTGGCCTTTATTTTTACTTTCTAACAGGCCCGCAAAAGCTGGATTTAGCCGACCGCCTCTATTTCGGCAGCAGACAAGCGCCCTCTCGAGCCAAAACCGGCCTGCCCTATGGCAAGGATGACCGGCAGAAGCTGGATATTTATACGCCCGTAAAGGCAGCGGCGAATGCAAAGCCTGCGGCGGTGCTGATATTCTTCCATGGCGGATCATGGCGTGATGGTGAACGGGCGGGCTATGCCTTTTTGGGCCGCGCCTTTGCCGCCCGCGGCTTTGTCACCGTGATTGCCGATTACCGTAAAATCCCCGCTGTCCGCTTTCCCGCCTTTGTCGAAGATAGCGCTGATGCGATCAGCTGGACCGCCCGGAACATTGGCCAATATGGCGGCGATCCGGATCAAATTTTCGTTATGGGGCATAGCGCGGGTGCCCATATTGCAATGATGGCGGCGCTTGATCCGCAGTGGCTCGCCCGCAATGGTATGAAAACAGATGTGGTCAAAGGCGTAATCGGCCTTGCCGGACCCTATGATTTCCTGCCCTTTGATAGCGGATCGGCGGCGGAATATGCGCTGGGACAATGGAAGAAACCAGAAGAGACACAGCCCATTACCTATGCCCGTGCAGACACTCCGCCGCTCTTGCTGCTAACCGGCGACCAAGACACAACGGTAAAGCCGCGCAACAGCCGCGCCCTCAACGACGCCATTATGAAAGCGGGCGGCGTATCGGAAAGCAAAATCTATCCCGGTGTGGATCATACCGACATCATCATGGCAATTGCGCGCCCGTTCCGCAATAAAGCGCCAGTGGTTGATGATAGTGTGGAGTTCATACATAAAAATAAGAAAAAATAAAGCCTTAGCCTTCGTCCTGCATCTCATTCTTTACCAATAATCGATAGGCGTAGGCAAGCGTAATTGCGGTTATAACCGTACCTGCAAAGACTGCAGAAGCCGCGCCTATGGTATCATAGGATGGCATTAACAGAGGCAACATCAGCGCCATTGAACAAACTCCAACTGCATTGCCAATAAGCACCCATCCCGCCCTGCCATGAGTCATCAAAACCGGCTCCAACGCCATAGTAGCAACCTGCACCGCAGCCGCACCGCCCAACAAAAGCACTAACGGATAGGCGGGGGCATAATCTGCACCAAAAATCAATATGATGGCCGGTTTTCCACCGAGCAGCAACATCACAAGCAAAAGCCCCGCGCTAAGCGCTGTTGCCCGCATCGTGCGCCCGATCATCGAACGGGCAGCGCCGCTTCCCGATGATTGGTTAAGGCGGCTATACTCCGTGAAAATCGCAAAGGAAATCCCGTCGGCAATCCGCGCCACTACCTGACCCAATTGATGACCCAGACGAAAGAAGCCAGCCGCCGCTGGTCCAGTATAAAAACCGACGATCAAGACAATAAGCTGCTGGTTCATCAAGCGCAGGCTAGAACCTATATTGATGAATGCGGCAAAGCGGGTAAGATCAGGGTATTTGCGATAATAAAGCGGCATATGACGCCAATTTTGCCGTCCTATATGCAAAGGCAAGCTGCGCAGGATAATGATCCACATGATGATCGTTGCGGCTATTTCGGAAAAGGCCCAGACGAAAAGGAAACGATCAATATTTCCGCCAATAATCACGACAATTCCCACACCTAAAAAACGTATGATGGGCACGAGGCTGTCGGCAAGTGCGGCATCGCGGAACCGGTCATGCACCCGTAATATTCCGATGGCGGTGCCGCGGGTAGACAATAGTATAACAATGGTAAATAGGCTAATTTTAAGGCTATACGCGGTGTCCCAGCCCAAATATCCTGCAAGGCCGAAGACTGCGGTTAATGTTAAAAGCGCGCCCAAAGCGATGCCCAGCACATCAAGCATAAGGCATAAAAGGATCAACTGAGCAAAATCATCCTTCGCTTTTTCCAGAACATATCGGGTTCCATAGCGGACGATAATTTGCCATGTCTGAAATGAGATGATCCCGGCTATCGCTTGGGCAAAACTGAAAATAAGGGCAAATTTGCCAAAATTTTCCGGCCCCAAATTGCGGGTGATCATCGCCAGATAGACAATCGACAATAATGCCCCGACAGTTTTCCCACCGAGCAACCAGCCGCCATTTTTCAATATATTGCGCCCGCTGCTCTGTTTCGGTGTGGTCATATCAGGGCGGGGGTTATTGCCATCATCGACTTTCGCTTTGCACAGGTCCTATAAATTGTCTAGGGGCTAGCAAGCCTATACCAGCTCGAAAAACTGACCTTCATGCTTGATCCAGCCGAAAAGAATGAAACCGCGCCTTTGGCAGTGCGCGGACCTGAATCGCCTTGGATCAGCATATTGATACCCGTTTACAATGTCGCGCCTTATTTGCGCCAATGTGTAGAGTCGGTGATTCAAAACGGCGCAGATGAAGGCGTTGAAATAGTACTTCTCGATGATTGTTCGACCGATGATTCGCTAGCCATTTGCCGCCAGCTTTCCGAACAATATCCGTCGCAAGTCCGATTATTGCAGCATAGCCATAATCAGGGTTTAAGTGCGGCGCGCAACCATTTGCTGGAACAAGCGGAGGGGGAGTATATCTGGTTTATTGATTCAGACGATTACCTTATCAACAACGCCGTCCAAAGTCTTAAAATCATTATCGATCGCCACTTTCCCGATATGGTGATTTGCGATTATCGCAAACGCCGGTCTTTGTTCAAAAAATCCTTCCCCGGCAGTGGCGGCAAATGTGAAACCAACCGAAACGATCTGATATCTGGGGTATTTCGCTACCGCAAAATGTATGCTTGGCTTAAAATTGTCCGCCGCTCCATTTGGAATGACCTACAATTTCCTGTTGGCCACTGTTTTGAAGATATAGCGACAACGCCGCATTTGTTAATGCGCACATCCAGCTATTATTATGCGGCCTCTTCATGGCTTTATTACCGCATTCGTCCTGGCAGTATTATGTCGTCGGTAACACGGGCTGAGAATCATTTTGACATTGACAAAAATCGCGACATGGCTCTGGCTTTGGATGGTTTGGCTGATGCGCTGTGCGATAAAATAGGTCTCGTTGATCCAAAGCTTTCTTATCATGTCGCGCATTTTATCGGCAAAGAATATGTGAAGATGGCCAAACGCTACGGTGATGCTGTGCGCAGAGGAAATCTGGCCGTTACGCAAAGTGGTGAATCTATAAACAAAACTGAAAGCTACGCTTTATTGCTATCGCTTATGCTACAAATGCAGAGGGCAAGTCCAATGAGCTTCGAAGCGCTTGCCCAAGATTATTTGCGGCGCGGGCAGTTTTGGAATTACCTCGCTCTGACGCGGGCAGTTAAAATGGCAAATTCCCAGCGATAATGACAAAAGAAGCGCCCATATTGTTTCTTTACAATCATGACGCCGCGCATCAGGTCGCCCATAGCGCAGGCATATTAGGCGAGCTGGCACTGCGTTGTAAAAACAGGCCGGTTATCGCCGCTTATGGCAGCGCCGCTATCAAGGCGCAGATATGTAAGCTGTTGTCGCCCGAGCAAATTACTGCCTTGCAATGGCTGGACCTGACTTTGCCAATTTGGACAGGCTGGATGCTAGCACCGCTCAACCGTTTTGTTCCGGCGCGTCGGATCATGAGGCTTTATTGGGCAAGGAAAATGTTGCGAAGCATGGCGATGATTGTATCCACGGAACGCACTTGCCTCATGCTCAAACGCGGCTGGCGGAGCGGGATATGCCCGGTTTTTGCTTATATCCCCCATGGCTCGGGCGACCGAAATGTTGCTATGCACCCGGCGCTGAAGGATTTTGACCTATTCCTTCTCAGCGGTCAGAAAGTCGTCGATCAGATTGTCGGTGCCGGGATAACGGTAGCTGAAAAATGCCGAATTATCGGATATCCAAAATTTGATATATTGCGCGGGCGATCACCTGAAAAATATTTTTCAAATGACAATCCGGTTTTTCTGTTCAACCCGCATTTCGATCCGCATATGTCAAGCTGGTATAAGGAAGGCGAGGCGATATTGGAATATTTTTACCATCACCCGGAATATAATCTGATCTTCGCTCCGCACGTTATGCTGTTTTACAAAAACTGCATATTTCTCCCGAATATAAAGTCGCAAAACAGCGCCCAGATATAGCAGAAAAATATCGCTGTGCGGCCAATATCCTTATTGATACCGATAGTGAGCGATTATTTGACATGAGCTATATACGCGCTGCAGATGCCTATATTGGTGATGTCAGCAGCCAAGTTTACGAGTTTCTTTATGCCCCCCGCCCTTGTTATTTCATTGATGTGCATAGCGGCGCACCAGAAGGAGAGCCGGCCTATGAATTCTGGCGCAATGGCCCTGTAGTACGCAGTGCCGAAGCGCTATTTCCGCTCATCGCAAACTGGCGAGAAATTGGCGAGGAATATCGCAGCGAACAAAAACGGCTTTTTAATTATACAGTCAGCGTAGACCCAGATCATTCGGCGGCCGAACGCGGTGCTGTGGCATTGCAGATCAGTGCGGACAAGATTGGCCGATTTCAATAGCTCTATCTACGAGGTGCGGTGATCAGAAAGGCGGAGTGGCCGAAAAATCGGCAATTTGCCAACCATGTTTTTGCGCCAATGGCTTCAGTTTGGCATTCTCCGTTACCAAAATGCCTTCATCCGCCCAATCAAGCATGGGGGCGTCGCTCGGATGGTCGCTATAGCATATAATATGGTATTGGCTGCGATCCAAAGATTGGTTTGCCAGCCATGATTCCACACGCGCCAGTTTTTCGCCGCCATAACAATTTTCACCCTCGATCCGGTTGCTAATCGCGCCGTCCGGCAATATCGCGTGCCGGGTTGCAATCACTTCATCGAATGAGAGCAATTGACCGATTATGCTGGCATAAAAATCTGGCGCGGCGGTGGCAATTACCATCCGGCTTCCTTCCGCCCGGTCGCGCGCGATGGCTTTGGCAGCTCCTGGCTGTACGTCGGAGGCGATTATGTTTCGGCAAAGGTGCGGGCCAATCCCTCCGCCCTATTTGCGGGCATTTGATGGCCGATAAAAAGGCGGATGCCAAATTGCTTCATCGCCTTGCGGCCATAAAGCTTCAGCGCATAGCCGGCCATTGCCGCGGCCCAAAGCGGTATGCGCCACCATAAGGCACGGTTTAGATGTTGGGCCGCAAAGAACAGAAAGGCCGTAAATGTCGGCGTTTTTACGATTGTCCGGTCCAGATCATATATTGCAATTCGCTGCATAAGGTTCCAACGCGCTATTTTTATGACTTCTGCCTTATGGGCGGCTGACGGGGTTGGCAATGGCGATGCAATGGACGGCGATTATTTTGGCCGGGCAAAGGCCCGGAACCGATCCGCTCGCCGCGCATTTCGGAATGGAATATAAGGCGTTGGTGCCATTAGACGGCGAGGCGATGCTGACCCATGTGGTCCGCAGCCTTCACCAATGCGAGGAGGTTGGCCGGATAGTGATATTGGGGCAGCAGCCCGGCGCATTGGCATTGGCGGCACAGGCCGGGGGGGGCGGAGAGCTGCGTCCGAGCCATGACGGCATTTCAAAAAGCCTGCTCTCACTCCTTGCAAGCGGCGATGTGCCTTTGCCATGGCTGGTGACCACGGCGGACCATCCGCTGCTTACACCCGCAATGGTGCGTGAATTTCTGGCCAATACGCAGGGCGACTTATCGGTTGGCATGGTCGAAAAACAGGTCATGCTTGCCCGCTTTCCCGAATCAAAACGCACTTGGCTTAATTTTGCAGACGGGTCGTGGTCCGGAGCAAATTTATTCGCTTTTTCCAGCGATAAAGTCACCGCCGCACTGGATTTATGGGCGGCGGCGGAACAGGATCGGAAAAAAGCTTGGAAGCTTTTTCTGCATTTCGGACCGCTGCTTGCCCTGCGTGCGCTGACCCGCACAATCGAGCTTGATGGCGCGTTCAAAATGGCCGGAAAAAGACTAGGCCTGTCCGCGCATCTTATCGCCCTGTCCGATCCTGTTGCTGCAATTGATGTCGATAAAGCTGCGGATCACGCACTTGCCATGCAAATAATTGCAAGTCGGAAAGCCTTGTGATTATATCTGCGTAGCGCTAACGGCAATGATTGAATTTTTTTGAAACAGGGTTTGCAAGACAATGGCGACTTTCACTCTTCCCAAAAACAGCAAGGTGAAAACCGGGAAAAAACACGAGACTGCGACCGGGGGCACGAAACGCAATTTCAAAGTCTATCGTTATGACCCCGATAGCGGCCAAAATCCGCGCTATGATACATTCGAGATTGATACCGACGATTGCGGCCCGATGGTGCTGGATGCGCTGATCAAAATGAAAAGCGAGCAGGATCCTTCGCTCACATTCCGCCGGTCCTGCAGGGAGGGGATTTGCGGGTCTTGTTCGATGAACATCAACGGAAAAAATGGCCTAGCCTGCACCACTGCGATTGAGGATTGCAAGGGCGCCGTTACCATTACGCCTTTGCCGCATATGGAGGTGATTAAGGATCTGGTTCCCGACTTCACCCATTTTTATGCGCAATATGCGTCTATCAAACCCTGGTTGCAAACGGTAACGCCGGAGCCGTCGGGTAAGGAAAGATTGCAATCCCCCGAAGACCGCGACAAGTTGGACGGTCTGTATGAATGTATTTTATGCGCCTGTTGCTCGACCAGTTGTCCATCCTATTGGTGGAATAGCGATAAGTTTTTGGGGCCTGCCATTTTGCTACAGGCTTATCGCTGGCTCGCCGACAGCCGTGATGAAATGACAGGCGAGCGGCTCGACGAGCTGGAAGATCCTTTCCGCCTCTATCGCTGCCATACAATTATGAACTGTTCAAACGCCTGCCCCAAGGGTTTAAGCCCGGCCAAGGCGATTGCAGAAACCAAGAAAATGGTTGCCGAGCGTCAGATTTAGGGCCGCTGGAGCACGCCGTGCCCGATACGCACGCAGATAGCGTTTTTTGCCCATGATCCGGTTCCGGACGCGCCCGGTTGGCACTATTGGAATTTGCACGACGATAGCCGCTTCAATGCTTTGCTTGGCAATTTGCAGATGAAAATGGCCGAAACGAATGGTCCTGCTTTGGTGCGCATGATGCCGCAGCATCGCCACAGCAACTTACAAAATAATCTGCACGGCGGGGCCACGCTCGCTTTCCTCGACATTGTGCTGTTCGCTGGATGCCGGGGGCATGACATTGATCTGGGCGTTGGTCCGGTCACTTTGGATGTGCAATGCCAGTTTACAGGTGCTGGTCAGATCGGACGCTGGCTCATCGCGGAGGTTTATCTGGTCCGTGAAACCTACAAAATGGTGTTTTTGCGCGGGCAAATGGTTCAACATTCGCCGGATCAGGACCAATGCATCGTTGCGAATTTTACCGGTTTGTTGAAAAAGGGAAAAATAGCGGCATGAAGAATATGGCCGATCGCTATGCGGCCTTATTGGACGCTGGCGAGCTGTCGGTCGATGCCGACCAGGCGGGCGCGGTGGCCGCGCTTTATACCATACAAAAGCAGTTGGAGGCCAGCCCGCCACGCGGCAGCACATTATGGCGTCTATTCGGCAAAAAACCAGAACCAGTGCGCGGTCTGTATATGTGGGGCGGCGTGGGGCGCGGTAAATCCATGCTGATGGATTTGTTTTTTGACAGCACCCATATCAGGCGAAAACGGCGAGTGCATTTTCATGAATTCATGCTCGATGTCCATGCGCGGCTGCGCCAGGAACGGCAAAAGGAAAAAGGTGATCCGATCCCGCCAGTGGTCGCCCAATTGGCTGATGAAGCGCGGCTTTTATGCTTTGATGAAATGGTAGTGAACAATATGGCCGATGCGGCCATCATGTCCCGGCTGTTCACCGGACTGATCAAAGCGGGCGTTACCCTTATCACCACATCCAACCGCGTGCCGGCTGACCTGTATAAGGATGGGCTGAACCGTCAGCTTTTCTTGCCATTTATCAGATTGATAGAACAAAGCCTTGACGTCATGGCATTGAACGGGGCAACCGATTATCGCCGCGACCGGCTTGGGGGGGCAAAGACATGGCTAACTCCCAATGGGCAGGCGGCGACCGCGTCCTTGTCACAAAGCTTTTTCCGGCTGACCGATTATCCCCCCGAAGACAGCATCCATGTGCCCAGCGCAGAATTGACAGTCGCAGGCGGGCGCACGCTGCACGTTCCCAAATCCTTAAAGGGCGTGGCCGTTTTCTCTTTCAAACGGCTATGTTCCCATGCCCGCGGTGCGGCGGACTATTTGGCTATTGCGCGCTCTTATCACACCGTTTTTTTGGTTGGCATACCGGTATTGGGACCGCAAAACCGCAATGAAGCCGCCCGTTTTGTCACCTTGATAGATGCGCTTTATGAATATCGGGTCAAATTGCTCGCGAGCGCGGATGCCCGGCCCGATGATCTTTATCCCGAAGGTGACGGAAAATTTGAATTTGACCGCACCGTCTCCCGCTTGCTGGAAATGCAATCCGATGATTATCTCGCCCTTGGCCATGGCACCGACCCGGCGGACGATCCGCGTGCCGCTTAATCGCGCCAATCCGATGCTTTAGGGTGAGAAATCTGAACCGAATCCCAGTTAATTGATATTGCGAACCAATTGCAAAGATAATGTTTTTCCACAGTTGAATTTTGCGATTTTGCTCGCTATCGCCATAATAATACCCATTATTACTTCGTTTTTTTACGACTCGGTTTGGCATTCGGACAGGAAAAGGATCTCCTCTATATGGCTCGCAAGAAAATCGCGCTTATCGGCTCTGGCATGATCGGCGGCACGCTCGCTCATCTGGCTGCAAAAAAGGAAATGGGCGACATCGTCCTGTTCGACATTGCCGAAGGCATGCCGCAGGGCAAGGCGCTCGACCTGTCGCAATGCGGCCCGGTTGAGGGCTTTGACGCGAAGATTACCGGAACCAATGATTATGCGGATATTGCGGGCGCCGATGTCGTGATCGTAACCGCAGGCGTGCCGCGCAAGCCCGGTATGAGCCGCGATGATCTGCTCGGCATCAACCTGTCCGTGATGAAGGCGGTTGGCGAAGGTATTAAAAACCACGCGCCCGATGCTTTTGTGATCTGCATCACCAATCCCTTGGACGCGATGGTATGGGCGCTGCGTGAATTTTCCGGCCTGCCGCATAATAAGGTCGTCGGCATGGCGGGCGTTCTCGATAGTGCGCGGTTTGCGACATTTCTGGCATGGGAATTTGATGTCAGCGTAAAAGACGTCAATGCTTTTGTGCTCGGCGGTCATGGCGATACAATGGTGCCCGTCACCAGCTACACCACGATCAACGGCATTCCGGTGAATGATTATGCGAAGATCAAGGGCGTTGCCGAAAGCCGCATCGACGAAATCGTACAGCGCACACGCAGCGGCGGCGGCGAGATTGTCGGCCTCCTGAAAACCGGCAGTGCCTATTATGCCCCAGCCACCAGCGCGATTGCCATGGCCGAAGCCTATCTGGGTGACCAAAAACGCATCCTGCCGATCGCCGCCTATGTTGACGGCAAATATGGCCTTGATGGGCTATATGTAGGCGTGCCTGCCGTGATTGGCGCGAATGGCGTTGAAGAGGTGGTCGAAATCGCGCTGTCGGATGCGGAAAAAGCAAATCTGAAAACATCGACCGATGCGGTCGAAGAGCTGCTTGAGGCGTGCAAGGCGCTGGACGGCTCACTGGCATAATGCTGTCGCTACTCGTCATCATTTCTGCCATTATTTCGCTTCCTGTTCTGTATCGGTCATGGCGGAATGATAATCGGCTCTTTGTGATGGCAATAGCCGCGATGCTATTATCCGCATTCCTTTTCCTAATCATTGCTGCGTCAGCGCAAACGGAGGGAGGGGTTGGTGCAGCGATCATATCGGCGGGCCTAGCGGCAGTTGTGATTTTAGTTTCAATTTCAAGTTTAGCTCTTGCCGTATTGCGCGGAAAGACGCGCAAAAACGTCATTAACGGAGATATTCAATGTCCATCCTAATCAACAAGAATACCAAGGTCATCACGCAGGGGATGACGGGCGCCACCGGCACCTTTCATACCGAACAGGCGCTGGCTTACGGCACGCAAATGGTGGGCGGCGTTACCCCCGGCAAGGGTGGGACGACGCATCTGGGTCTGCCTATGTTTGATACTGTTGCGGGCGCCAAGGAAGCAACCGGCGCGGATGCATCCGTTGTCTATGTGCCGCCGCCCTTTGCCGCCGATTCCATCCTTGAGGCAATCGACGCGGAAATCCCGCTGATCGTCTGCATCACAGAGGGCATTCCGGTGCTCGATATGGTGAAGGTGAAACGGGCGCTTTCCGGTTCCAAATCGCGCCTAATCGGCCCCAACTGCCCCGGCGTGCTGACCCCCGGTGAGTGCAAGATTGGCATCATGCCCGGCAGCATTTTTTCCAAGGGCAGCGTCGGCGTGGTATCGCGCAGCGGCACGCTGACCTATGAGGCGGTGTTCCAAACCACCGCCGAAGGGCTGGGCCAGACGACGGCTGTCGGTATTGGCGGCGATCCCGTCAACGGTACCAATTTTATCGACGTGCTCGAGCTGTTCCTCGCCGATGATGCCACCGAATCGATTATCATGATCGGTGAAATTGGCGGTGACGCCGAAGAGCAGGCCGCGCAGTTCCTTATTGATGAAGCCAAAAAGGGCCGCAAAAAGCCGATGGCGGGCTTTATCGCCGGGCGCACCGCGCCTCCCGGCCGCCGCATGGGCCATGCAGGGGCGATCGTATCAGGCGGCAAGGGCGATGCGGAAAGCAAGATTGCCGCGATGGAAGCGGCGGGCATTCGCGTGGCGGCTAGCCCGTCTGAACTCGGATCGACTTTGGTTGAGGTGCTTAAGGGCTAAGGCCCGGCAATTCCCTCCCTCCCGAAAGGCAAAATAATGGGTGTAGAAGGTCAGGAATTTGAAGCCGAACAGGGGCCAAGCTGGGCACGGTCCGGTTGGCCACTCGGAATGGACGATGATCTAACGGCGGCGCTGGATCCGACGCAGATGCAAATCGCCGTAAAGCAGGCGGCTCAGGCGGCAGGCAAGCCGATGGCGGCAGGCGATATTGAGGCAGCGGCGGGCGATTCGATCCGCGCCATGCTGCTTATCCGCACTTACCGTGTGCGCGGGCATTTGGCCGCCAACCTTGATCCGCTGGGCCTGACCAAGCAGGACATACCCGCTGATCTGACGCCCGAATATCATGGTTTTGTCGGTGCCGATCTGGACAAGAAAGTCTATGTCGGCGGCAATTTGGGGTTGGAATGGACAACGGTGCGCGAGCTGGTGGATATATTGCGCGCCAATTATTGCGGGCCTGTTGGCTTGGAATATATGCATATTTCCGACATTGAGGAACGCCGTTTCCTGCAAGACCGGATGGAAGGGAAAGAGGCTGCGGTCCAATTCACATCAGAAGGCAAAATGGCCATTCTCGCCAAGGTGATTGAGGCGGAGCAGTATGAGAAGTTTCTGGGCCGCAAATATGTAGGGACCAAACGCTTTGGCCTTGATGGCGGGGAGGCAATGATCCCCGCGCTGGAAAGCATCATCAAATATGGCGGGCAACTGGGCGTGCGCGAAATCGTTTATGGTATGCCGCACCGCGGACGGCTGAATGTGCTCGCCAATGTGATGGGCAAACCCTATCGCACCATTTTCCATGAATTTTCAGGCGGCAGCTCCAGTCCCGATGATGTCGGCGGGTCGGGCGATGTGAAATATCATCTCGGCACCAGCACCGACCGTGAATTTGACGGAATTAAAGTCCATATGTCTCTGGTCCCCAATCCATCGCATCTGGAGGCGGTAAACCCTGTTGTGCTGGGTAAGGTTCGGGCCAACCAGACCATGCGCGAAGATCTGGTTGATCATGATCAGGTGCTGCCTGTCCTGCTGCACGGCGATGCTGCCTTTGCCGGCCAGGGCATTGTTTGGGAATGCCTAGGGTTTTCGGGCGTTCCAGGCTATAATACCGGCGGCTGTATCCATTTCATCGTCAACAATCAGGTTGGCTTCACGACGTCACCCAAATTCGCGCGATCCTCGCCCTATCCGTCGGATGTCGCAAAAGGTGTGCAAGCCCCGATTTTCCATGTGAATGGCGATGATCCCGAAGCGGTTACCTTTGCCTGCAAAATGGCGATCGAATTCCGTCAGCGTTTCCACCGCGATATTGTCATTGATATGTGGTGCTATCGCCGCTTTGGCCATAATGAAGGGGATGAACCTGGCTTTACCCAACCGCTCATGTATCAAACGATCAAACAGCATCCGGGCGTCGGCAGCCTCTATTCCAAACGGCTGGAAGAAGAGGGCGTTATCGACAGCAAATGGGCCGATGAGCATAGCGCACAATTTATAGCGCTGCTCGAAGAAGAGTTTCAGGCGGGGCAGGATTATAAGCCCAATGAAGCCGACTGGTTTGGCGGTCGTTGGAGCGGTCTTTCCAAGCCTGCTGATCCCGAAACCGCGCGGCGCAATGTCGAAACCGGTATCGCCAAAAAACTACTCGATGCGCTTGGCCGCACGCTGACCACTATTCCCGATGATCTGAACATCCACCCAACCTTGAAGCGCGTTTTGAAGGCAAAAGCGGATATGTTCACAAGCGGAGAGAATTTCGACTGGGCAACCGGAGAAGCCTTGGCCTTTGGTTCGCTATTGTCCGAAGGTTTTGGTGTGCGGCTGTCAGGTCAGGATTCGGGCCGAGGCACATTCAGCCAACGACACGCCGTTTGGGTGGATCAAAAAAGTGAGGAAAAATATGTGCCTCTATCCACCGTCCCGCATGGCCGGTTTGAAGTGCATGACAGCCCGCTATCCGAATTTGGCGTGCTGGGCTATGAATATGGCTTTGCCGGTGCAGAGCCTAAAGCGCTGGTGATGTGGGAAGGGCAATTTGGCGATTTCGTCAACGGGGCGCAAACCATCATTGATCAGTTTATCGCCAGCGGCGAAAGCAAATGGCTGCGTGCAAACGGCCTCGTCATGCTGCTCCCCCACGGTTATGAAGGGCAAGGACCAGAGCATAGCAGCGCCCGCCTCGAACGTTTCCTGCAACTATGCGCCGAAGATAATATCCAAGTCGCCAATTGCACCACGCCCGCCAATTATTTCCATCTTTTGCGCCGCCAGATGCAAAGAAGCTTCCGCAAACCGTTGATTGTCATGACGCCAAAATCGCTGCTGCGGCACAAGCTGGCCGTATCGAGTGCCGATGATTTCATGGGCGACAGCCATTTTATGCGCATCCTGTCCGATCCATGGGCACCTGTCGATGAGGATATTGAGCGGCTGGTGCTGTGCAGCGGCAAGGTTAGCTATGACCTGATGGAGGCGCGTAATGCGGCGGGGGATAAAAACACCGCCATCGTCCGTATTGAACAGCTTTATCCCTTTCCCGGCGAACCGCTGGTGGTGCGGCTAAAGCGCATGAAAAACCTAAAAGAGGTAATCTGGACGCAGGAAGAGCCGAAAAATAACGGCGCTTGGTTCTTTGTCGAACCGTTGCTCGAAGATTGTCTGGCGCAAGCAAAAGTCGGACCAAGCAGGGCAAGCTATGCCGGACGCAATGCAAGCGCATCTACCGCAACCGGATTGGCCAGCCGCCATCAGGCCGAACAAGCGGCATTAATCGCCCATGCGCTGGGTCATAATGTGCGCACCGAAATACGCCGTCAGAGAAAAGGATAACTGACCGATGAGCACCGAAGTTAAAGTCCCTGCCCTTGGCGAATCAATCACCGAAGCCACGCTGGGTGAATGGTTGAAAAAACCCGGCGAAGCGGTGGCACAGGATGAACCCATTGCCAGCCTTGAAACCGATAAAGTCGCAATTGAGGTTCCCGCCCCCGTTGCCGGCGTAATGGGCGATTATGCGGTAGCGGCCGGTGATACGGTCAATGTCGGCGCGGTCATCGCTTCGATTGAGGCCGGCTCCGCAGCCGCTGCACCCAAAATGTCTGCGGACAATACGCCAAAACAGGACGCGCCTGCGGCCCCTGCGGCTGCTGCGCCCACCGCAACTGATTTGCCCTTATCGCCCGCCGTTCGCCGCCTTGTCCTTGAACTGGGCGTTGATCCGACCAAAGTTTCCGGCACTGGAAAAGATGGCCGATTGACCAAGGAAGATGTGATCGCTTATTCCAAAGCGGCCCCGGAAACATCATCGGTCCCTGTTGCGGCCGAAGCGGCGGTGCAGTCTGTGACAGGCAACCGGGCTGAGGAACGTGTTCGTATGACCCGCCTGCGCCAGACGGTGGCAAAGCGCCTGAAAAGCGCACAGGATACCGCCGCTCTGCTGACCACATTTAACGATGTGGATATGAGCGCGGTCATCGAAACCCGCGCCAAATATAAAGACCTGTTTGAGAAGAAACATGGCGTGCGGCTTGGCTTTATGGGCTTTTTCACCAAAGCGGTGGCGCTTGCCGCCCGCGATGTCCCTGCGGTCAATGCACAGATACAAGGCGACGAGATTGTCTATTTCAACTATCTGGATGTTTCGGTTGCGGTCAGTGCGCCCAATGGCCTTGTCGTGCCGGTGATCCGCAATGCAGAGGCGATGAGCTTTGCCGAGATTGAAAAAACCATTGGCGACTTTGGCAAACGGGCGAAAGACGGTTCGCTAACCATGGCCGATATGGAAGGCGGCACCTTCACCATTTCCAACGGCGGCGTGTTCGGATCGCTCATGTCAACCCCGATCATCAACCCGCCCCAATCGGCCGTGCTTGGCCTGCACCGGATTGAAGACCGTCCGGTCGCCATCAATGGCCAGGTTGTTATCCGCCCGATGATGTATATGGCGCTATCCTATGACCACCGCCTGATCGATGGCCGAGAGGCAGTAACTTTCTTGAAAACCATCAAGGAAGCCATTGAAGATCCCGCCCGTTTGTTGATTGATTTATAAGGAGCCGAAAAATGGCTGATTATGACCTTATCGTTATCGGCGCTGGCCCTGGCGGCTATGTTGCGGCCATCCGCGCGGCGCAGCTTGGGCTGAAAACCGCCTGCGTGGAAAGCCGCGACACATTGGGGGGAACCTGTCTCAATGTCGGTTGTATTCCATCCAAGGCGTTGCTCCATGCGTCGGAATTATACGAAGAAGCCCATTCGGGCGCGCTCGAAAAATTCGGCATCAATCTCAAAGGTGCATCGCTCGACTTAAAAGCGATGATGGCGGAAAAGGAAAAAGCAGTCGGCGAGCTGACCGGCGGGATCGAATTTCTGTTTAAGAAGAATAAGGTCGATTGGATAAAAGGCCATGCCGCCTTTGAGAGCGCTTCTTCGATCATCGTCGACGGCAAAAGCTATGCCGCCAAAAATTTCATCATCGCGGCAGGATCCTCCGTCACTCCGCTTCCTGGTGTCGAAATCGACAATAGTAAAGGCGTGGTCGTGGACAGCACTGGCGCTTTGGAATTGTCCAAAGTTCCCGAACATTTGGTTGTTATCGGCGGCGGCGTCATCGGGTTGGAGCTGGGCAGCGTTTGGCGCCGTCTGGGCGCAAAGGTGACGGTGGTGGAATATCTTGATCAGATCCTGCCCGGTATGGACGGCGAAATCCGCAAAGAATCAGCCAAGATTTTCAAAAAGCAGGGCTTTGACATTCAAACCGGCACCAAAGTGACCGGTGTAGCGGTGAAAGGCAAGAAAGCCATATTGAGCGTGGAACCGGCAGCGGGCGGCGAAGTTTCCACGATAGAGGCCGACGCTGTGCTCGTGTCCATCGGCCGCCGCCCCAATACAGACGGGCTGGCGCTGGATAAGGCTGGCATCACCCCCAATAACCGCGGACAGATTGCAATCGGCCATGATTTCCAGACCAGCGTGCCCGGTATTTATGCCATTGGCGACTGCGTTCCCGGCCCCATGCTCGCGCATAAGGCGGAGGATGAAGGCATTGCTGCTGCGGAATTTATTGCCGGGATGACGGGCATTGTGAATCATGACCTGATCCCCGGCGTGGTCTATACCCATCCCGAAATCGCCAGCATTGGCCTCACCGAAGAAGAGGCGAGGGAGCGGGGCGCTATCAAGGTCGGTAAATTCCCCTTCGCCGCCAATAGCCGTGCCAAGGCAAACCGCGACACCGATGGCTTCGTCAAAGTCATTGCCGAAGCGGACACCGACCGCGTCGTCGGCGTTCACATCATCTCATCGCTTGCCGGAACCTTGATTGCACAGGCGACACAGGCGATGGAATTCGGTGCGTGCAGCGAAGACATAGCCTATACCTGCCACGCGCATCCCACCCATGCCGAAGCGTTGAAAGAAGCTGCGATGGCGGTGCAGGGCAAGCCGATCCATATGTGATGGACCTGACAAGCCAATCGCCGCAACACTTGTTACAAATGACCGCTTTGGCGGCAATGGAGCTTAAAAGGCGGGCGATTATCCGCACGGGCAATGCGCCTTTGGGTGATGTTGCCGAATATTTGTTTTGCCAGTGTTTTGGCTGGGAAATAGCGGGCAATTCGCAGTCCGGTTTTGACGCGCTATCGGCTGACACGCGCTATCAAATCAAAGCCCGCCGCATTTCTGCTGGAAATAAATCCCGCCAGCTAAGTGCAATCCGTAATCTGGAAGCAAAAAAATTCGACTATCTGGCGGTAATCTTGTTCGGTGAAGACTATGATATTTTGCGCGCGGCTATTATCCCGCACGCCCTTGTCAAAGCCCATTCCCGCCATACTGCCCACACAAATAGCGCCCGTTTTCTGTTTACAGATACCATGGCAAGCCTAGACGGCGTAACTGACGTTACCGCCAAAATTAGTGACTTTTGGGCGCATATCAACTTTGTTCCTGCGCCATGAGCGACATTGGTTTTTGGCTGAAATTGCTCGATTATGTCGGCATCGCAGTTTTTGCTATATCGGGGGCGTTAATGGCCGCGCGGCAGCGGCAGACGCTCGTGACTTTCGCATTTTTTGCTTTGCTGACGGGGGTTGGTGGTGGCAGCGTTCGTGATCTGTTAATCGGAGCGCCGGTTTACTGGGTGCATGATAGCTGGGTTGCGGCCTTATGTGTGGGCATCGGATTTTTGATATGGTTTACGCCGGAAAAATGGTGGGCCGGAAATCTGCTCGAATATTTTGATGCTCTGGGGCTTGCGGCCTATGCGGTATTTGGTACGGCCAAGGCACTGGCCTATGGGATACCGCCCTTTCCCGCAATTGTAATGGGCGTGATTACCGCTTGTGTTAGCGGAATAATACGCGATGTGCTGGCCGGATTGCCTTCGATCATCATCCGGCCAGAACTTTATGTAACCGCAGCATTTTTGTCCGCAGTTTCTTTCGCAGCTTTGACCACGCTCAACCTGCCTAATATCTGGGCGGCGATGATTGCCGCTGGCGCTGGTTTCGCCTTGCGCGGCGCTGCTATATACTGGCATATTGGCTTGCCCGTCTATGGCAAAGGCGAATAGTCCATTCTCGTCCTTTTACTTATAAACCCCCGGAAACAGGCGCTTTAAACTTATCAGCTTAGGCGCGTCATAGGTGCGGATATAGGCATCTTTGGGATTTTTACGCATATAGTCCTGATGATAGTTTTCAGCCGCGTAGAATGTGCCGCTTTCAATCCGGGTAACCGGCTTTGCACCCCATGGGCTGCGCACTGATAATTGCTCGATATAGGCGCTGGCCGCTTTTTTCTGAGCGGCGGTAACCGGAAATATGGCGCTGCGATATTGCTGGCCTTTATCCGGCCCTTGGCGGTTGAGTTGCGTCGGATCGTGCACCACCGAAAAAAAGATATGTAGCAATTGATTATAGCTGATTTTCTTAGGGTCATAGACTAGGCGCACCGCCTCGGCATGGCCGGTCCGTCCGCCGCTGACTTTGTCATAACTGGCATCGGCCTTGCTGCCGCCTGCATAGCCAGATTCAACGCGGGTCACGCCTTTGCTATGTTCATATACCCCTTCCACGCCCCAGAAACATCCGCCCGCAAAAATGGCGACCTGTAGGCCCGATGGTTCGGATATGGCGGCTTTAGGTGCCGCAATTTTTACGCCTTCTGCGGCCAGCACAGTGGGTGCAAGTGCGTTCTGACTCGCATAAAATGCTATCAAAAGCACACATGGAATAGCCGCTATGGCGGCAAGCCTTGCGTTAATTATTACTGTATTTGTTTTGCGTATGTCCGTTTTCGCCATAGGCCGGTGCCTCCACCGTCACAGACTTTACTACATCCTGATTGCTGCCTGCGCTTGCCGGTTTAATGAACGCAATGCCCGCAAGGCCCAGTGCGAACCCGCCCACAAGGCTTAAAAACAGATCGGAACGGATAAAGTCGATAAGACGGTTCATATGTTTTTTCCAAATCTAACAGGCATTATTCGGTGCATAGTCAGCAATGGTTACCGTCTTTGCGCGATAATTTGTCATGCGATGGCAACCGTTAAGCCCGGCTTAACAGCAGAAAAACAAGCCCGATTTGCGATCAATTGAGTGCTGCACACGCCGATTGGATGCGTTTGCAGGCTTCGATCAATATTTCATTCGACGTCGCATAGCTGATTCGGAAACCCGGCGATAGGCCGAATGCCCCGCCATGCACCGCAGCAACCCGCGCTTCGTCCAGAAAATATTCGATCAGATCTTCATCATTTTCAATGACCTTGCCCTTTGGCGTCTTTTTACCCATCAATTCGCTGGCATCAGGATAGACGTAAAAGGCACCTTCGGGCACAGGGCAATTCAGCCCCGGCGCATCATTGAGCATCCCAACCACCAGATCGCGGCGCTCCTTAAACTTGGCATTGCGTTCTTTTAGGAAATCCTGCGGCCCATTGAGCGCCGCTAGGGCTGCGTGCTGGCTGATCGAGCAAGGGTTGCTGGTTGATTGCGATTGCAGTTTCGCCATCGCTTTAATCAGCCAAACAGGACCGCCCGCATATCCAATACGCCAACCGGTCATCGCATAGGCTTTGGACGCGCCGCTGACCGTTAGGGTCCGTTCATATAGATCGGGGCAAACCTGTGCGATCGTCGCAAAAGGCGTGTCGGCATACCAGATATGTTCATACATATCATCGGTCATCACCATTACATGGGGATGACGCAGCAATACCGCGCCCAAAGCTTTCAATTCATCGGCACTATAGGCTGCGCCCGTCGGGTTAGACGGCGAATTGATGATCAACCAGCGTGTCTTGGGCGTGATCGCGGCCTCCAGCTGTTCGGGCCGCATTTTGTAATGCTGCTCCGCGCTGGCCGATACGATCACCGGTGTGCCGCCTGCAAATTGGACAATATCGGGATAGCTGACCCAATAGGGCGCGGGGATTATCACTTCATCGCCCGCATCAACGGTAGCAACCAGCGCGTTGAACAATGTGTGCTTTCCGCCGTTATTCACGCTGATTTGATTGGGCTCGTAATGCAGGCCATTGTCGCGCTTAAACTTCGCCGCTACGGCTTTTTTCAGCGGCGCAATGCCGTCAACATTGGTGTAATTGGTTTCGCCGTCCCGAATGGCTTTTATCGCGGCCTCCTTGACAAAATCCGGTGTGTCAAAATCGGGTTCACCCGCAGACAGGCCGATGACATCAATGCCCTGCTCCTTAAGCTCAGTAACCTTGGCAGACATAGCCAAAGTGGCAGAGGGGGCAATCCGGTCTAGGGCGGCTGATAGGCGCGTAGTCATGATGGTCTTTCCAGCTAAATTTGCATGAAGTTGCGCCGATGCCCCTAAGCGCTAGTGGAAAATTTCGCAATAGCTTTAAGGTCAGGCCCTAACAGGCCAATCGCGCCGGAATGAGACCGCGCAGGCTGTTGCCCACAAAAAACCCGTCTTTCAAATCACAAGGGCGCAAATCCGCTTCAATCGCGCGACCGGTTGCGATCAATTCGCGGCGCAATATTGAAGGCAATAATCCGCGCGACAAGGGCGGAGTGAGAAGCTGCGCCTCCCGTTCAACAAATAATGCGGTGAAGCTGCCCTCGGTCAAATAACCATCGGCATCGGTAAACAGCACTTCATCGGCAGGCGCGGCTTTGTTACGGGCATCGTCATAAAATGCTCGGTCACTGCATTTATGGGCTAGACGGAAATCATCGCGTTCCACAGGCAGGGGGGTGATCGCAACTTGCCAATCCGATTGCGGCGGCGGCGGAGCGGGGCGCACTTCAATCGCAACCCTACCGTTACGCGATAATAGCATCCGCACTTTACTAGTTTTTCGAGATGGAAAGTGACGGCATGGAGTTGATTGCGCGCGGCATGACGATCAAATTCAAACCCCAACGCCCGGGCGCTTTCCTTCATCCGTTCCAGATGATTTTCCAGCCGCAACAAGCCATCAGCAGGTTCAAACCGCATGGTTTCAATCAAATCGAAGCCATAACCACCCATTTTTGCAAATTCCCCCTTTGCCAGACATTCGGCCCATTCATCCCCAAATGCGGAATCCGCCACCACGCCGGAACCCAAGCCCAATGAAATCTCTTTCACCTCTTCATTCAACGAAAATGTGCGGATGGCAACATTGAATGCCGCATCACCATCCTTATCAATCCGGCCTATAGAGCCGCAATAGACGCCGCGCGGACTATGCTCTATTTCGGAGATAATTTCCATGGCCCGGATTTTGGGAGCGCCGGTTATCGAACCGCAAGGAAATATCGCCTCGATCAAATCAACAGCGCCGCAGCCCTTTTTCAGCTGTCCAGTGACGGTTGAGGTCATTTGATGCACAGTGGGGTAGCTTTCGACATGGAACAAGCTTGGCACCCGAACCGATCCCGCTTCACAAATGCGTGACAAATCATTGCGCAATAGATCAACGATCATCAAATTTTCTGCCCGCTGTTTAGGGTCACTGCGCAATATTTCCGCCGCCGCCTGGTCCTTGTCCGCATCAGGCAGGCGGGATGCGGTTCCCTTCATCGGCCGTGTCGTCACTTGGCCCTTGCGGGCGGAAAAAAACAGCTCTGGCGAAAAGGACAATATCCATTGCGCACCAGTCCATAGCGCCGCGCCGTAGCCCGCCGCTGCATTACGCCGGATCGCGGCATAAAGCGCCAAAGGATTGCCCGCATAGCGGGCGGTTGCGCGAAAGGTCAAATTCGCCTGATATATATCGCCTGCGCGAATATAATCCTGTACCCGGTCAAAGGCTGCGCGATATTCGATCGGGCCTGTATCACTTTGAAAAGGCGACAGATAGGCACCGGCGGGATCCGGAAGATATGACGCCACGGCGGCGCTATCCACTATCTGATATTCTTCAAAAAAGCCAAACCATGCCAAAGGTTGTTGATTGGTTTTTATATGCTGAAAGGCTTTATTTTGCAGGCCATAACCTGCCTCATATCCCAAAAAGCCAGCGATATGATAGCCGCCCATCTGCCCCTGACGTAGAGCGGCAAAAAATGCGGGCAGCTCATCTAAGCTGTTCGCGGTGATAATCTTCGCTGGCCGCTGGTATAGCCTTGATGGCGCTGGATTGTCCGCCCGGGCGTCGTCAAAGAAGATAAAGGGAGCATCATGCGTGATCATCAATCCCGCTATAACTGATAATTGCGCCGAGTGAAGCTATGCTATTGCTCCGCGCGGCGTGTGCATTGTCATATCCCGGCATACCAAGCATAGTCAGCGACATCCTCCCAATAACCGCCCTTGCCCTTACCAAATTTATTGTAATCATCCGTAGCCTCTATCCGCATGATAAATTTGGCCTGTTTATAGCCCAGTTGCCTTTCGGTGCGGAGCCGGATCGGGGCGCCATGACCTGTGGGGAGTATTTCCCCGTTCATACCCCAAGCTAATATGGTTTGCGGGTGATAGGCATCGATCAAATCTATGCTTTCATAATAAGGGTCCGGCCCAAAACGGTCGGCGCAGTGAAAGATGATATAGCGGGCAGCAGGCAAAAGGCGGCTGCGGTCCAATATCGGGCCAAGCTGCGGACCGCGCCATTTGCCAATTGCGCTCCATCCTTCGACACAGTCATGCCGGGTAATTTGTTCGCGTGAGGGCATAGCCATTAACTGGGCAAGCGAATATGCGGCGGGGCGGGCAACCATGCCGTCAACCCGAAGCTTCCAATTGGCAAAATGTTCCGCCAAATGCCGCTTATATTCCGCCGTATCGCCAGTGATGGAACCGTTCATCCGGAAATGGGGCGACATATCGCTCTCTCCAAATTCACGGGCAAGGGCGTTGCGGTCCATGATCAAGCGCTGTGCACGCTTATGCAGTGTTTCCGCGCTGCTCAGGATATTGCGCACATCCTTATTCTTGTTAAGCGCATCGCATCCACCGAGTAACAGAGCGCCCGCCGACGCACCCGCAAGCTTTAATAAACGGCGGCGCGGCAATATGATTTTTGCGTTTTTCGTCATAGGTCATTCCTGCGGGCCAGGCGTCCGGTGATCATCGCGCGGATATGCGGCACCGGCCCCGCCAAAAGCAACATCACCATGTGCAGCATGAAAAATGCAGTCAGGGCAAAACTGATCAGAAAATGCAGCGACCGCGCTGATTGCCGTCCACCAAATATATCAAGCAACCACGGCCAAGCCGCATTCATCGCTGGCGACATGGTTAGCCCCGTTAATATCATGAGCGGCAACAGCAGGAATATTACTGCAATATAACTGAATTTTTGTAATATATTATAGTCATGTGCTTCATTGCCCTTGGGAAAACGCAGCCGCAAATGATCTTTTACATCTTGCCAGATAAAACGGGGTGCCCATTGTTCGCGGGTGATATGCAGCCGGGCGCGAATATGCCCCCGCCATAATCCGGCAAGCATATAGACAGATAAGCCAAGGCTGAAAATCCAGGCAAAGGCCAAATGCCACAGCCGGGCATCGGCCAGGCTATATTCGGACGGAATGGTGGCCCAATAAGGGAAGGCGTGGGTTTTCTGGCTGCCATCGGCACCTTGATACACGCCCAAGACACCCGTTGTATCGAAACGCCGTTCTCCCAATTGCACATAGCCGCGGCCATCCTCGTCGCCTATTTCCAACCATGCGGGATCCGCATTGGCTCCAAATTGCCCCCAATAAAGCCGCGGATGGGCGTTAAAAATCATCAGTCCGCTCATCAACAATATCAGCAAAGCCGCTGCATTGGTCCAATGCCATAATCGAACAGATAAGGGGTGGCGGACAGGGGCAGGCTTTGGTTTATCAATCGGCA
Organism: Sphingomonadales bacterium; assembly: GCA_012032285.1. Lineage (GTDB taxonomy): Bacteria > Pseudomonadota > Alphaproteobacteria > Sphingomonadales > Sphingomonadaceae > Sphingorhabdus_B. Next base: position 16,692 of record JAAURJ010000012.1, on the reverse strand, counting down.
TTTGATTTTATCCCCTTCGCTCCTCTATTTAGCTGACCCATCCGAGTATAGCATAACAGGCCCGGACCGAACCTGCACGGCTATATTCGGCCTGCAATGCGGGATTGTTACTTGAAAATGAGGGAGTGGACTTAGGGTCAGGCCCTATTAAATACCCATTCGAGGCATCAAATGCCGGGACTAAACACCTAGGGAGCAGGCTCACTATTTATCCGCCGCATCCAGTTCACCGCCTGTGTTGTTCCTGGCATCGGCAATCCGCGCAGCGGATGTAGCCGTGACAATTCCCAATTCCACCATCGGACGCGCTTTGTTCAATTCGGCACTGGCTTGCAGGCGGATGTCGACACCAACAATATTGGCGGCGAGCGGAGATATTTGAAGGCGGTATTTGCCATAAGGCACACCTTCAAACAAAAAGAAGCCATCATATTCGCTGCGTGTTGTTTTCACGATATTGCCCTTGCTGTCGATCAGGTCAATGTCCACGCCGCTCAATATCCGGCCGCCTTCTTTTTGCAAGGTTCCGGCTATTTCACCGGCAGCGACCAATGGCAGCTCGACCACAAAGGGAATGCCGGGGCGCGGGGTGACGACAATGCCTTTGGTTGCGGGCTGAACAAAGGGGTCGGGCAGACTCGATTCGTCAATGCCAATCAATATCGGTTGAAAGGGTTGCAGCCCGTCAATCATCGTCGCGCCTTTTGCATCGGTCGGCTGTCCGCGCCCGCTCAGACCGGCGGTCAGCTCTACCTCTTTATGCAAAGTTTCATCCGGTTGCCGGATACCGTCGCCATTTTCGTCGGTATAGACAATCGCCAAAGCCTGTCCTGTGGCCGCAAGTTTTTCCGATGCCACGCGAAAACCCCCTCGCGGATCAGGGCCGAAGCTGAAGGCCAGATTGACCCCGGCGGCTACCGAACCGTCACTGGCAGCCTCCAATTGGCCAGTAAGAGCGAATTTGTCAAAACGGCGCGTATATCCTGCGGCCACACGCCCGCGCGAGCCAGCAGCATTATAACCCAACTCCAAACGATATTCCGAACGGTCACCCGCCCGGTAATCAGCGACCAACCTCGATTCACGAAACCCGCGATTATCGCCCGATAACCCGAATTCGCTTTCACCGCGCAAACGCACCCGCCCGATACGCCCGGATAACCGAAACAACGCATCAAGCCGCGATGGAGGATCATTGCCAAATATCCGCTTTTCCTGTTCCCATTTTATCTCGGTGCTTGCATTTATTCTATTGATATTAAATGATAAACGCCCAATCATCTCCAATGATTCATCGCCGCTTGTTCGCCTCCGGTGCCGTGCTTCGACATGGACCGGAATTTTTTCACCAAACAGGCGGACACTATGATCGAGCGACAATGCCAATAGCCGCTGTAGATCAAGCTCATAACGCTCGCTTTGATAGCCATTTTGGAACAAGGCGGCTTCGGCGCTGACCGATGTTTCGCCAAATTGGGCCAGCGCCTGTCCGCGCAGGGCATAGCCGGAGCCAAAATCGCTCGCCGCCGATACCTCCAAAAGCGCTGGTCCCAAGGCACGGCGCACCGATCCTTCCAGATAATTGCGCCTTGTCCCTTTAAATTGTGAACTGGTGAATGCAGCGCCGATCGACGTTCTGGCGTCAAGGCCGCGTTCCAGTCCAAAACCGCCGCGCCAGCCGTCGGTATCGGCGGGGTCATCCAGTCCGACATTGATTAAATCCTTGCCCGCATCCTGTATCCCCGCCCAATAATAAGTCTCACGCGGCGGAATAGAATCGAGACCGACCGGAATCAAACGGCTATCACGGCGCACTTGTCCTTGCGGTCCATAAAGCACCACTTCAAAGCTGTTTTGTCCAAATAGCAGGGGCACATCCAGAAATTCATAGCGCCCGTCCCCCCGGCTTTGGACATAACCGATCAGCTGATCATTGCGGTATAATTCGGCATCCCATCCATCGGGAAGCTCCCCGCGGAAAGTGGTCCGGTCAAAACTATCAGGGCGTTCTGTCGGCCGGTTGGTGACATAGGCGCCGCGCCCTGCGCTGCCCTGCGGCCCGAGCGTGGTCGATACTGTCGATACATCTCCTAACGCAAAATGCGTGGCCGCAAGCGGCCCTAATAGCTTACCCTCGGGATCTGTGCGATAGGCCCGGAAACGAAGTCTTTCGGGCACGCCTTCATTATCAGAGGACAGGCGGGCGTCAAAAGAGGCACCGGCCACTTCACCACTAGCATAAACCTCATAACGGGCATCAAAAGTTGCGCCGCGCAATTTATCCTTGCGCACCCCGGTTGACGCCACAACGTCAACCGACGGCGTTCGCCAGAATCGATAAGTGTCATCGGCTTGCGGCAAGGAAGAAAGGTCAAATGTCTGTGGCGGCCTTACCTTGCCCGCCCGGGCCTTGCGCTCTTCTGCCAGTTCAAAAGGCAGTTTTTCCTTTGATTCTAAAACCAGAAGCGAATTGGAAAGATCGGGTGTCACTTCGATCGCAAGCCATTTCGACAAAATCTGTGTATCAACGCACCAACCCTCTGGCGTGTCATAAATATCGCCAGGATTGATGCGGCTTTCATTGTTCACGATTTGTACTACACCAAGGTCACGGTCGAGGGTTATGACCCGGCTTTCCTTAAACAACCAGCCAGTCGCGCGGCGCGACTTTTTATCGAGCCGCACCGGCAGATCGAGCGCCAGAATCACATCACCGAAATCGACGCATACACCCTTATCGGTTTGATACCCTCTAACGCCATCGCCAACGCGCCATTGACCCGAACGCACATCTAATAATAATGCGTCATCATTTTTGGCTTTCCATCCCCCGCCGTCCGCCGCAAATGCAGGCGCAGCCGGAACCGATAGGGTTCCGACTGCAAGAGCCAAGACGGCCAGCGTTTTACGCAAGGATGGGAAATATTGACGCACAGTGTTTCTTACACAGAAAGCCCAGGCCTTAGTTCAGGACCGATTTCACTTCTGCTATCAGTGCACCGCCATTTTCAATCGCTTCATAATAGCCGATAGTGACCGGACCTTTGAGCGCCGCCAAAACTTCTTCATTGACCGGCAAGGTTACAATGCGCGATTCCAGCTCAGGGTAGATGGCAATGCCGCGTGCAACCATCATGGGTTCGGCGACGCCGGGTTTTGATACCCGTATTTCACCAAAAACCGACGCATCGCCTTTGCGGCTAAGATCAAATGCCAAAGCGGGGCCATCGACCGTTTGTTCGACACGCGGATTGGCCAAAGCAGCCTGAGCCTGTAACTGTCCCTTGCGCACGATGATCGGAATGGTCACGCCATAAACCGGGATCAGCTGAATCTGCACGCCGTCTCCCTCATCTTGAGCCTCGGTAACGGCAGCGGTTTTTGGAATGGCGCGGAACAGCATATGGGCGCGATATTCGCCATCGGGCAAATCCTGCATTTGGCCCAAGCCAATCCGGATGGATTGCGGCTGGTTGGGCGGAAGTGTTACGCGGCGCGGCGCATAACGGATGATTCGCTGCACCGCTTGCTCTTTTTCATTGGCTGCTTCTTCGCTAACCTCTTCTAAACGGCCCACTTCATTCATACGGCGCAGCTCAAGGCTGATACGATAGGTCGCCTCTTCATCGCCAATATTGTTGAGGATCACCTCTGTGCCCCGGCGGCCATCCAACACAACACGAGTGGGCGCGACCAGCAGGTCACCTGCCGCGTGGGCGGGCGCTGTCATGATCAAAGGTGCAGCGATCACGCTTGTCAGAGCCAATGCCAAAGGGCTTAAATTACGGGTGAATTTTGCGAACATTCAATTTTATCCTCAGTTAAGGCGCGGGAGCGACAAAGCGCGCAGTCCATGAGATGATAAATGCCAGAATATGGTTACCAACAGCCTAATATACCGCTTAAATTATCGAGATATAATAGCAAAAGCCCCCGGATGGTGCGTACCAGCCGGGGGCTTATCTTTATATTCCGCAATGCGTTGCGGCAAAGCTATTACTGATAATCAGCAGTAACATTAAAAGTTGTGCTATATACGCCTGCGGCCTGGTTCGCACCAACTGTCAGCGTGCCGCCGATAAATACAGTTTCCAAAGCATTCGAGTCAAATGTGATCGAAGAGCTGGAAAGTGCCAGTGAAACAGGCATATTTGCGCCCGGGCCGGTCAATGCAACACCGGTGGTTGGAACCGAAAGCGCAACAACTTGGCTTTGGCTCGCCTGTGTTACTTGGAACGATGCACGAGCGGCAGTACCGACGCAGATTACGCCTGTGCAAGTGCGCGTGTTCGAAAGAACTGGCAATTCTACGGTGCCGCCATCCGCGTCACCTGCGATCAAACCAAAGTCCAGATCGGTTACAGCTGACAAAGCGACCGGAGTCAAAATTTCAGCTTCAGCATTTGCAGTTTGAGTGGCTGCGTTAGCAGCACCGGAAACCAAAGAAGCGGCGGCAATTGTGCCAGCCAGTACGATTTTCATTTTGTTTAACATATTTAGTCCTCTTGCGACAAAGTGCAATTTCAGGAATGCCCCACTGCATCCATGTCCCCTTTTGCAGAACGAATCATAAAGACTCCCCAAATGCTATGGTTAACCGATCTTAATGATTACACCACAATAAACATTATATATCATAGACTTAATGCATATTAACGGGAGAAAAAGTCAAATTGCCAACGGCGAATTGTTAACATTGACAGGATTTTACATCTGCTTTCAGCCCGCAAATTTTCAAAAATTCTACTTTTTGCGGATTGGCACCCGGTCTTAAAAAGTCTCGCCGGTCAGACGCTGGCACAGCATATCGAGCTGGTCCAAACTGCCATATTGAAAAGTCACCGATCCTGCCCCGCCGCTGCTTTCTTGTTTGATCAAGACTTTGAGACCTAGTAAATCTCCCAAATGGCTTTCCACCGCGCGAATATCGGCATCGGCGCTAGCATCTGTGATTTTCCTTTTTGCAGAAGATAACATGGCACCGGGCTTGTTTTTGCGAACCAGCGCTTCTGTTGCCCGAACAGAAAGACCTTTTTTGATCACAATTGCGGCCAGTTCCACCGCTTGCTCGCTGCCAAGAAGCGCACGGGCATGGCCCATTTGCAATTTGCCTTCAATAACCAGATCACGCAGCGTTTGCGGCAAATCTAAAAGCCGCATCATATTGGCGACATGGCTGCGTGATTTATCGACAATCTGCGCCAGCGCTGCTTGGCTATGGCCAAATTCATCGGAAAGCCTTTTATAGGCCTCTGCCTCCTCTATAGGGTTCAGATCCTGCCTTTGGATATTTTCGATAATGGCAATTTCCAGCGTTTCCGCATCGTTGAAATCGCGGACGATCGCCGGGACAGTATGGATTTGCGCTTTTTGCGCCGCACGCCAGCGCCGTTCACCGGCTACAATCTGATATCCTTTGCCAAAAGGCCGCACCACAATCGGCTGCACAATGCCGTGCCGCGACAGGCTTTGCGCCAATTCCTCCAGCGCCTCTTCGGCAAAATAGCGGCGGGGCTGGGCGGGATTGGGGCTGATATCGCTTATATTGATCGTTGCAATTCCGGCGGCAATGGCTCGTGCCTTGCTATTGGAGGTCACCGAATTATCGGCCGCTCCATCCGGCGCGGCGGGCTTTTCTCTTATCGCCTCCCCCAATAAAGCATCGAGTCCGCGTCCCAACCCCATTTTGCGCGGCGCGGCTTTTTCTTTTGGATCGCTCATGCGGCTAATTCCTCTTTCGCAGGCAGGCGGCCAATTAATTCACGGGCCAGCGCCATATAGGCTTCCGAACCGCTGCACCGATGGTCGTAGACCAAGGCCGGAAGGCCGTGGCTAGGCGCTTCGGACAGACGGACATTGCGCGGGATGACGGTGTCAAACACCAAGCCGCTCAAGCAGCTGCGCACATCTTCTTCAACCTGATCGGTCAACCGGTTGCGCCGATCATACATGGTAAGCACCACGCCCATGATCGCCAAATCGGGGTTAAAGCGTTTTTGTATGCGCTCAACTGTTTGTAAAAGCTGACTTAATCCTTCTAACGCAAAAAATTCACATTGCAACGGGACAATGATCGAATCCACCGCAACCAGCGCATTGATGGTGAGCAGGCCCAAAGAAGGTGGGCAGTCAATCAGGACGATGTCCCACCGTTCTGCCGCGGCATCGAAAGCGCTTTTCAGCCTGTGGGTCCGGTCTTCAAATTCAACCAGTTCGATCTCTGCACCTGACAGGTCCACCGTCGCCGGTATGATATCAAGCCCCGGTATGATCGTCGCAATCGCCGATTCCTCTATTCCTGCCTCGCCGAATAATAAATCATAGCTGCTATGCACCCGGTCCGCCTGTTTCACACCAAGGCCGGTTGAGGCATTACCCTGTGGATCAAGATCGATGAGCAAGCATTTCCATCCGCTTGCCGCCATTGCCGTTGCCATATTTATGGCGGTGGTTGTCTTGCCTACCCCGCCCTTTTGGTTTGCAATCGCTATTCGGATCATGATTTCATCCTCGCTTTTTTTGAGCCTTTGCGGCTGCCATTCCCTTGCAAGTGCCCGATCAATATTCCGGCATCGGCATCGGTGATGCTGGGCACGGCCCGAAAGTCCGTATGCCAGTTATCTTTCACCTCTTTCATTTCCTTAACCGCATTTCGGCCCTTTGGTAATAGCCAGAAAGTGTTTTCTGTGGAAAATCGCGCCGCACCCGACAGCAAACGGGGCAACGGCGCAAAGGCACGGGCGCTAATTATATCATATTTCTCGGTTTCCAGCTTTTCGAGGGTTGCCCCTGCTATTTCAACCTGTGTCCCAAAATTGAGCAATTTTGCTGCTCGCTCCAGATAATCAATTCGCCGCGCCCGTGATTCGACCAATGTTATCCTGTGATTGGACAATAGAGCCGCAATGATGCCGGGAAAACCCGCTCCTGAACCGAGGTCAAGCCAGCGTTTTCCCTCCCGCATATTGTCTGGCAAATGGACCAACAGCTGCGCACTATCGACAATATGCCGAACCCAGATATGCTCCAAAGTCGATGCGGCGATCAAATTTTGATTTTGCGATTCGCTCCGCAGAAAATGGATGAAGGCCTCAAGCCGGGCCATTGTTTCACGTGAAACATGGAAATGCGACACCAGCCAGGCCTTGGCCTCCGCCTCTGTCATGCCGCTTTTGTTTCAGATGCAACCGCACGCTTGGCATGGACTAAAATCGCCGCCAACGCCGCTGGCGTAACCCCTCGCACCCGCGCCGCCGCAGCCAATGTTTCGGGCCGGGCAAGGCTGAGCCGTTCAATCATCTCATTCGACAGACCAGCAATGGAGCGATAGTCAAAGCTTTCGGGTAACTTGATCCGTTCATTACTGGACAGCGCGGCAATCTCTGCTTCCTGACGCGCCATGTAAGGAGCATATCTGCCATCCTGTTCGATTTCCCCGATCAACTCATCTGGATAATCATCTGTTCCACGTGAAACATTCAAAAGCTCTTTGGCCGTCACAGAGGGAAAACGAAGCCATTCAGCAAGCGGCATCCGTCCTGCATCCGCCTTGACCTTCATACCCGCTTTTATCAATTGGTCGGCGGTTGCGGATTCTGATAATTGTGCTTCAATCCTTTGCCGCTGCTTGGCCCGCTGTGCATAAGCAGTACGCCGTTCATTCCCGACAAGACCAACAGAAATTCCCAATGGTGTCAGCCTGGTTCCTGCATTATCGGCTCGCAAACGAAGCCTGTATTCGGCCCGGGCGGTGAGCATACGATAGGGTTCGGTGACCCCTTGCAGCACCAGATCATCAACCATGACTGCAATATAGCTATTGGACCGGTCGATAGCAGGCATATCACGTTCCATTATCTTGCACGCTGCCCCTATGCCAGCGACCAACCCTTGCGCCGCCGCCTCTTCATAACCGGTGGTGCCATTAATTTGCCCCGCACAATATAGCCCTTCAAACCCAGCAACGGCCAGGCTGCGATCCAGTGCGCGGGGATCAATATGGTCATATTCCACAGCATAGCCCGGCAAGATAATTTCACACTGTTCCAAACCCGCCATGGACCGGACCATGGCCTCTTGAATATCGCTGGGTAATGATGTCGAAATACCATTGGGATAGATCAAATGGCTATCCAACCCTTCCGGTTCCAAAAAAATCTGATGCCCGTCACGGTCGCCAAAGCGGAATATCTTATCCTCAATCGACGGGCAATATCGCGGTCCCTGCCCCTGAATGTCACCGCCAAAGAGCGGGGACCGGTCAAGCCCGGAACGGATGATATCATGCGTGCGTGTATTGGTGCGCGTTACGGCGCAAAATGTCTGCGGTATGTAACGGCGGCTTGTCATTGCAGACATTGTCCAATTACCATCGTCCGATGGCTGCTCATCCAAGCCAGCCCAATTGATCGTGCGTCCGTCAAGCCGCGGCGGCGTGCCTGTTTTCAACCGCGCCATCGGCAGCCCCGCAGACCGTATTTGCTGGGCCAATTTCAGGGCGCTATTTTCGCCAATCCGGCCGCCTTCCAACCGCTCCTCTCCGCGAAATAATTTCCCGCCCAAAAAGGTTCCGGTCGCCAAAATAACCGCTCGCGATCTGATTGCGCTATCATCAGCCAGCAGCAACCCGCTTATGCGGCTATCATTGCAATCATCAAACAGCAAAGCCGCAGCTTCGCCCTCGATGATGGTCAGATTGTCATAGGCGGCCAATTGACGCTGCACAGACGCCTTGAACAGCCGTCGGTCCGCCTGGATGCGCGGCCCCTGCACCGCCGCACCTTTAGAGGCATTGAGCATACGGTAATGGATGGCGGCATCGTCGGCGGCGCGGGCGATAATGCCGTCAAACGCATCCACTTCGCGGACCAGATGGCCTTTACCCAGCCCCCCAATAGCGGGGTTGCAAGACATGGCACCGATCATCGACTTGTCGAAGCTGACCAAAGCAACGGAAAGGCCCATACGCGCTGCCGCCGCAGCCGCTTCACAGCCAGCATGGCCACCGCCAATGACGGCAATATCAAATGATGGGCAGCGCGATGATTCATGCCCGCCCTTTAGCGCAGGCCCGCGTCCCGGTCAAAGGCGCTTTGAATGTTCACGTGAAACATCGCGGCGAAATCCCGTATCATTTGCCGACGCAAAATGTCCCGAATACCACATCAAGCAAATCTTCAGTATGCGTGCGCCCGGTCAGCGCATCAAGCGCGAGCCGGGTCAAACGCAATTGCTCGGCGATAATCAACCAGTCACTGACACCGTCCACCTGCGCCAATGCTTGTGAGGCAGTGGCGAGTAATTTCCTTTGGCGGCTATTCACTGCATAGCTGTCTTCTGGCGGCAGGAGCATTTTGCCTCGCTTTGCTATTTCCGCCATCAACAGCGAAATCCCCGCTCCACTTTGACCCGAAAGCCAAAATGCCTTGGCCGATTTTTTTGGCGCGCCGAAATATCAGATTTGGTTTCCACCTCAATACAGTTTGGATGCTTTGGCGCTTCGCCTTCATCGCCCAGCCATAAAAGGATATCAGCAGCGGCAAAGGCATTATGCGCCCGCTCGATACCAATATTCTCGATCACATCGTCGCTGTTGCTGCGCACGCCTGCTGTATCGGTAAAGATAAAGGCCATAGCATCGATCGCCACTGCTACTTCGATCACATCGCGCGTGGTGCCCGCTATATCAGAAACTATGGCGGCATCGCGCTGCACCAAAGCATTTAGCAGGGTTGACTTGCCGCTATTGGGCGGACCGGCCAATACAACGCGCAGACCGTCACGCAGTTTTCCGCAGGCGGCTGCGCTAATATCAGATCGATTTTATTGCGAAGATTCTCACAAGCATCTGATATCATATAGATATTTTGATCTAGTACATCATCTTCGTCGGACAGGTCCAACTCCGCCTCGGTCAGCGCCGATATATGCAGCAATTCTCCGCGCCACTCTTCTATCGCACGGCTAAATGCCCCGCCCATCATTTTGGCGGCCGCCTGCCTTTGCCTCTCAGTCTCTGCTAAAAGCAAGTCGGAAAGCCCTTCCGCCTCGTTCAAATCCATCCGGCCATTTAAGAAAGCACGGCGGGTAAACTCCCCTGCCTCGGCTGGCCTTAAACCCTCCATCGTTTCTAGTGCCCTTTGCACCGCGCGGATGACAGCCTTGCCGCCGTGCAGGTGAAGTTCCGCCAGATCCTCACCGGTTGCGCTATTGGGCGCCGCGAACAGCAGCAACAGCGCCTCATCCAACATTTGCCCGCTCGCCGGATCATATAGCTTGGCCAGCGACGGCTTGCGTATAGCGGGTATACGTCCCGCCAGCTGCATGACCGCATTAAAGGCTGCGGGTCCGCTGATCCTAATAATAGCTATAGCAGATGGCGGCGCGCCGCTCGACAGCGCAAAAATCGTATCAGATGTCTTCATCGGAAAGGGATCAATAATAGCGTATTATTTTTTATCCTTACCGGCCGAAAACGCAGCCTTCGCACCGGTTTCGATCAATTGCTGGAACAGTTGCAGGCCCATTTGACCCATGGGCGCAATTTGCTTGCCAAGTTCCTGCAGCTGTTCAATGCCGCCTGCACCCTGCATCAATTTGGTGATATTTTCGACATAGGCCTCATTCGCTTTGGTCACATCGGGAAGCCCCAATAAAGTCCGGGCTTCTTCGGGGGTGCAGTCTACTTCTATATTCATTTTCATCGGCTCTATCCCTTTTGCTTGGCCTTGGGGCTGGTTTATTATCTCAATCCTGATCGCTGCACTTATAGGCGGCAAGCGCTAAGCAGACAAATAATATCACTGATTGCCGATAGACATGATCTGAAAAGCTACTAACAACTCAAACGATGTCATTGTTCTAAAATGAAATCCTTAGATTTCATCTATATTGATAGAGTCATCTTGTTCCCAAATCTAAAGGAAAAGATCAATATACACTCACCCCAATAACATCCCCAGACCGACTTGCGGGTCGACCCAGCCTTGGTAGATCATTTTGACCGCGACATAGAGGATCACGGCAAGGCCGATATAGGCGATCCATTTATAACGTTCGATATATTTGGCGATGATATTCGCGGCAACACCCATAAGCGCGACCGCGAAAATCAGGCCGACGATCAGGATTCCGGGATGTTCACGTGCTGCGCCTGCGACGGCAAGCACATTGTCTAGGCTCATCGACACATCGGCAACCGCGACTGCCCAAGCGGCTCCTGCAAAGCTTTTGGCGGGGCGCAGGCCCGAATGCTCGTCGCCTGCTACTTCCGGCGATCCGGGGCTTATCCCGTCATGACGCAGCTCGCGCCACATTTTCCAGGCAACCCAGATAAGCAGCAACCCACCGATAAAAATCAGCCCGATAATCTGCATCAATTGCGTGACCACAAGCGCAAAGGCGATGCGCAGCACCAGCGCGGCCAAAACCCCGATCATGATTACCTTGCGCCGCTGTTCCGGCGGCAGACCGGCGGCCAATGCACCCACTACAATCGCATTATCACCCGCCAGTACCAGATCAATCGCCAGCACCTGAAGGAAAGCCCAAAAGGCAGAAGGCTGGGTAATGTTGCTGAAATCCTTGACGATGGCGTCCCACATATCAGCTGGACCGCCGAAGCCTTGCGCCGCAACACTGGCAAAAATTGTCAGATAGTCGATCATGAAATTACCGGTTCCTCAAAATAAATGACATCGGGCATCGGATCATAAAAGCCGTGCAGCAATTCGCGCCACTTTGCATAGCGATCCGAATTGCGAAAGCCGTCACGGTGATCCTCTATACTATCCCAGCGCACAAGCAACAGATATAGCCCCTACCTATCGGCACAAGGGTGGACTTCTATACTATGAAAACCATGGGAAGCAGCGATCAAGGGGCGTCCCTGTGTCATGGCCTTTTCAAAAGCAGTTTCATGACCCGTTTTCACCTGCAACAGCGCGTGCTCTACAATCATACACAAACCACCTTGCCGCCAGAAAGTTCCTCTTCCTTCGGCGCTTCCCACATATTTTCCATAAAATCGAACATCGCACGGTCAACCGGCATCGCAAAGGTTTCGCCCTGTTCCCGGTTGCGCTGCTCCACCCTGGCCCAGCGCACTTCGCTATCCACATCGACAAAGTGGATTTGACTGGAAAGTCCGTGCCGGGCACAAATATGGCGAACGCTACCGCGGTGTTCACGCTTGGTAAAACCTAAATCGAGTATCGAAGCCAAACCGCGTGATGCCGCTTGCTGCACCATCGACAGGATCATTGCCTCACAGCGGCCAATCCGCTCAAGCGTCCATTCAAACTCTATGGGCTGCGGGCTATCCATCCAGAATAGCGTCGTCATCCAATCGTCAATCGAAAAGCGCAACGCCCCTATTTCATTGGCTAAACTGCGGGCATAGGTCGTCTTTCCAGCCCCCGTGCCGCCGACAACAAGGATGACATCCGCCATCTTACTGATTCATGCTGTCGAAGAAATCTTCGTTGGTTTTTGAATCTTTCATTTTGTCGAGCAGGAACTCCATCGCATCGACCGTGCCCATTTGCATAAGGATGCGGCGCAGCACCCACATTTTCTTGAGCTTGTCTGTTTCGACAAGTATCTCTTCCTTGCGCGTGCCCGATTTGCCGACATCGAGCGCGGGGAATATGCGTTTGTCGGCAACCTTGCGGTCAAGCACGATTTCGGAGTTGCCGGTTCCTTTGAATTCTTCAAAGATCACTTCGTCCATGCGGCTGCCGGTATCGATCAGCGCGGTTGCAATGATGGAGAGCGACCCGCCTTCCTCAATATTGCGTGCGGCACCAAAGAACCGTTTGGGGCGCTGCAATGCATTGGCATCGACACCGCCGGTTAAAACCTTGCCGGAACTTGGCACCACCGTGTTGTAAGCCCGGCCTAACCGTGTGATAGAATCAAGCAATATCACCACGTCATGTTTATGTTCTACCAGCCGTTTGGCTTTTTCAATCACCATCTCGGCGACCTGCACATGGCGGGTGGCGGGTTCGTCAAATGTGGAGGATACCACTTCGCCTTTCACGCTGCGCTGCATATCGGTCACCTCTTCGGGGCGTTCATCGATCAGCAGGACGATCAGGAAAACCTCTGGATGATTGTCGGTAATCGCCCTGGCAATATTTTGCAGCAATACTGTCTTACCCGTGCGCGGCGGCGCAACGATCAAGGCACGCTGACCTTTGCCTTGCGGCGAAATAATATCAATCACCCGGGCCGATTTGTCCTTCACCGTGGGATCATTGCTGTCGAGTGTCAGTTTCTGATCAGGATAAAGCGGCGTCAGATTGTCAAAATTCACCCGGTGGCGAACAACATCGGGATCATCGAAATTGATACTTGTCAGCTTTGTGAGCGCAAAATAACGCTCGCCGTCCCTAGGCGCACGGATTTCGCCTTCCACCGTATCGCCGGTGCGCAGGCCATATTGGCGCACCATATTCGGCGAAACATATATATCATCCGGCCCGGCAAGGTAATTGGCCTCTGGTGAGCGCAAAAATCCAAACGAATCCGGCAACACCTCAATCGTGCCAAGCCCCATGATTTCTTCGCCATCATCCGCCACTTCTTTCAGGATCGCAAACATCAAATCCTGTTTGCGCAAGGTCGATGCGCCTTCAATGTCCAATTCCTCGGCCATTGCGACGAGCTCGGCGGGCTTTTTATCTTTCAAATCTTTCAAATGCATGGGGTAACCATTCGCTAATATTAGGGTCCAGACATAAACAGGCTGGATATAGGGAGAGAAGTTTGATGGCGCATTATGTGGTAAAAACAGCGCCTCATGCCCGGACGGGCTTGGACCTTCAATTAGTCGTCCATCATCCTCCTGTCAATCAATGACAAGCAAACTGAACCGAAGTTCAAAACGGCTTAACGATCACCAATATAACAATCACCGCTGCGGCAACGCCGGGAACCTCATTCAATAGTCTCAGCTTTTTACCCTCCAGCGTGCGTTCGCCGCGGGCAAGCTTCTTTGCATAGGCGCTCATCCAGCCATGATAAGCCGATAACGCCAGAACAAAAAGCATCTTCGCATGGAACCAGCCTTCCTTATAGGCGCTGATTTCATAAGCAATATAAAGGCCCAATATCCAAACAATGATCATCGACGGATTGAGAATGATTTTAATGAGCCGCCGTTCGCGTTCGATCCAAAGATCATTTTCGGCGCTGCCCGGAGCCGATTCCTGATGATAGACAAAGAAACGCGGCAGCATAAACAGCCCCGCCATCCAGAAAATCACAAAAATCAAATGCGCCGATTTTAGCCAAAGATATAACAAAGAGAAAATATCCGTCATAATTTATCCTCTAACCAAGCTAAGCAGCTTTTCGACATGGTCAATAGGCGTGTCTTGTTGAATGCCATGTCCCAGATTAAAAATATGCGGCCGGCCTGCAAATGCCGCCTTAATATTCGATACCGCCTGTTCCAGAGCCTCTCCTCCGGCAATCAGGACAAGAGGATCCAAATTGCCCTGAACCGGCATCCCCAAAGGCAGCACTTGGTTCGCCCAAAAAGGATCAACCGTTTCATCAATACCAATAGCATCAACACCGGTCCGCTCTGCATATGCCACAAGCTTGCCGCCTGCACCTTTGGGAAAACCGATAATCGGCACATCTTCATGCCGCGCCTTTAAGGCTTTGACGATTTTGGCATTGGGCGCGATAACCCATTGTTCAAATTGCTGCGGTGATAAGGAACCGGCCCAGCTATCAAATAACTGCACCGCATCAACGCCCGCTTCAATCTGTCCCGAAAGATAGTCGACCGTCATATCAGCAATCGCATTGATCAACGCGCCAAACCGATCTGATTCCATATAGGCCATGCGCCGCGTTTCGCTTTGATCTTTTGATCCTTGGCCGTTCACCATATAGGTTGCTATCGTCCATGGGCTGCCTGCAAAGCCTAAAAAGGTAACCTCTGGTGGTAATGCCGACGCAACCTTGCGTACGGTGGCATAAATCGCTTCTAGACGGCTTATATCAGATGTTAGGCATTCAACGGGAGTATCGGCTATACGCGGGGCGAGCCTTGGTCCCTCGCCCGCTTCGAACCATAAATCCTGCCCCATGGCATAGGGGATGATCAATATATCGGAAAATAGGATCGACCCGTCAAAGTCGAAACGGCGTATCGGCTGTAAGGTCACTTCGGCAGCAGCATCGCTATCATAGACCAGTTCCAGAAACCCTCCTTTTTCGGCACGCAACGCCCGATATTCAGGCAGATACCGCCCGGCCTGCCGCATGAGCCAGACAGGAGGAATAACCTCTTTTTGCCCGCGAAGGACATTAAGCAATTTTTTCGGCGATAGAGCAGACATATCGGATTAAAGACCAATCAATATAATATTTATAAATAGAATGATGAAAGATGATGGTAATGTGGACAAAGCGGCCATTAAGCGCTTTTGCGGAATTTGCCAACAACTTGACGCATAAATAAGCGTCAAAGATTCTCGGATTCGCAAAACTTATCCCTGTTATCCACAGCCTGTGAGAAAGCGATTTTGCTTGTGGATAGTATGTGGCCGAATCGGGCCGGAAAAAACTTGTATCGGGGACAAAAGAACAGCGCAGATTTTGTCCCTTGATTTATCCACAACAAGCCCACAAAGCTGTCATTATGGCGCAGAAATTCCATCTTCATCTCTTATCGGATTCCACCGGCGAGACATTGGAAAATATTGCTAAGGCGGCGCTGGCGCAATTTGATGGCACCGATGATGTGGTAAAGCATTTTTGGCCCATGGTGCGTTCCGAAACCCATTTGGACCGGATATTGGATGACGTCGCCAATAATCCCGGAATGGTGCTGTTTACACTGGTTAATCGTGACACAAGACGAAAGCTGGAACAACGCTGCCGTGCGCTCAATCTGCCTGCTATTGCGGCGCTCGACACGGTTACCGATGCTTTGTCCAATATGCTGGGGCAACAGGCAAAAGCAAGGCCGGGGCGGCAGCATTTAATGGATGCCGCCTATTTGCGCGGGTGGAGGCAATCCAGTTTACCATTGCGCATGATGACGGTATAAATGCGCATAATTGGGAGGAAGCCGACATTGTTCTGGCCGGTGTATCGCGGACATCAAAAACACCGACCAGCATTTATCTTGCCAATCGCGGTTATAAAACCGCCAATATCCCAATTGTTCCGGAATCACCGCCCCCTGAAAGTCTTTATACCCTTAAAAATCCGATGGTCGTCGGGTTGATCACCAATCCGGATAGATTGATTCAGGTGCGCCGTAACCGGCTCTTGTCGCTCAATCAAGCGCCCGATACCGATTATGTCGATGCCGAACGGGTAAAGTCAGAGGTAGCCTTTGCCCGGCGGATGTTTTCCGATAATGATTGGCCGGTCATTGACGTCACCCGCCGTTCGATTGAGGAAAGCGCGGCGGCGATCATCACCCTGTTTAACGAAAGGGCCAATATATGAACCCGGTTATTGCCAAGGATTTGATTTTGGCTTCTAAAAGCGCGGCACGTTTATCCATGTTACAATCTGTAGGGCTGAAATTGGATGGTGTCGCGCCGATGGTGGATGAAGATGCTGTAAAAGAAGCAATGATTGCTGAAAATGCAAAACGCGCGATATTAGTGATGCGTTAGCAGAAGCCAAGGCGGTGAAAAATATCGAAAAAATATCCCG
>JAAURJ010000089.1 GCA_012032285.1 Sphingomonadales bacterium | reverse complement strand
GACAAGCCCCAGAACTGTGATCCCAGTTGACTTGTGCGCGTTGATCATGAAGCGGACATATTCGTCACCAAACGCCTCTGAAAATTCACCCAACGCAAAATTGACGATCATCAGCGCCGCGATCAGCCAATGGAGAATAATAGCGGGGCGGGTGTATCGTTCGGGCAAAACCATCCGAATATCCTTCAGCAAAGAGCAAGGTGGCAAAGGATAACGCTGGCAAACGCATTCGCCTATCCCTAAATCGACTTGCGCCTCATTGGAACGTCTATTGCTCGCCAACCTTGATCAAACCCTACAGATTGAATCGCCCCGGCTCACCCCGCGTAAAGCACCGTTGGCGAGTAGTGTGATCAGTAGTGGCGCACTTTTGCTATTCGCAGCCCTGACCGCGCAGGCATTTTTTCGCGATGGGCTGGGCGGCTGGGCGGTCGGGCTAGTCTATATTGCCTATGACACCGCATTGCTTGGTTTTACCGCATTTCATATGCGCTCCATTCTAAAATCTCCAGCGCCGGCATCCATAGGTGCGCGGCCAAGCCTCGGGGTGATCATCGCGGCACATAATGAAGCAAGCGCGCTACCTATCACAATTGATGCGCTGATGCGCCAGATTGACCGGCCTGACCTGATCGTCATTGCCGATGATGGGTCAAGCGATGGTACTGCTGCGCTCCTCGCTGAACGCTATGCGCTTGAGCCGCATAAGATACTGCGCCGCGCGGGCAATCCCGATATGTTGTGGCTGCCGATGCCGCACGGCGGCAAGGCGCGCGCGCTGAATAACGCGATCACTCTTGTTAACACGGATATTGTTCTCACCGTCGATGCGGACACGCTGATTGAGGAACATGCAATTGGCGCAATGCAATCGCGCTTTGCCGCTGAGCCAGCGCTTGTTGCCGCCACCGGCGTTTTGATGCCCGTATGCGGCACTGGCCCGCAAGCACGCTTTTTTGAATGGTTCCAGCGTTACGAATATATCCGCAACTTCATTTCACGATTTGCGTGGATGCAGCTCAATAGCTTGCTGCTGATTTCCGGCGCGTTTGCCGCGTTCCGGCGAGAGGCATTGGTGCGCGTCGGCGGGTTTGATCCTGTCTGTCTGGTTGAGGATTATGAGTTGATCCACCGCCTCCACCGCCATTCGGTTGATCACGGGCTTGGTTGGACAGTGCGTGTGATTGGTGAAGCCCAAGCACGCACTGATGCACCCGAAACACTGCCGGCGTTCCTGCGCCAACGCCGCCGCTGGTTTGCCGGCTTCTTGCAAACCCAACGCTGGAACCGCGACATGACCGGCAATCCGCGTTTTGGCGCGCTTGGCAGGGCAATGATGCCGGTTAAAGCGCTTGATACGCTCCAGCCGATTTACGGGCTGACCGCATTCGCCATTTTGATTGTCTTTATTGCAATTGGTCGGTTCAGTGTGGCGCTGCCGATACTGATTGTGATGCTTGTCAAAATTGCGATTGATATGACGTTTCACCTCTGGTCGCTTCACATCTACCGTCGCTGGACCGGCGCGACGCACAGCATAAGCTGGCCGAAGGCAATCTTGGCCGCGCTGCTTGAGCCATTCAGCTTTCAGTTAATGCGCCATGCTGGTGCGGCTTGGGGCTGGTGGACATTTCTCACCGGCAGACAAAGCTGGGGACGCCAAAATCGTGGTGGGATCGTCGCGCAAGGGTAAGTGCAAATATTAACCAAGCTTACACACTGTTCCTGTTAATTTCGGATGTGTATTTTCGACTTACAGCGGGCCATCCTGACAAGGGCGGCAAACAGTTTCGTGCTGGGGCGCGGGATATTGCACTCATTATATCGGCGACCCTGATTTTGATGATCCCTGCGTGGATTGCGTCTCCACTTGTGCGCGATTCTTTCTGGATCGACTTTGTCTGGGCGGATCAGTTTTCGACGCAATTGCGGGATGGTACGCTCTATCCACGCTGGCTGCCTGAATCGCATAATGGCCTCGGCGCGCCCGTCTTCTATTTTTATCCGCCACTCGCCTTTTACCTTGCTGGAACGCTATCACTTCTTGGCCTTTCGACCTATTGGTCAGTGATTGCCACATTTGGCATTGCGATGGCAGGTTCGGGTATTGCCATGCTCTATTGGCTGAAGGACTGGACGCGTCGTCCATTGGTGGGTGCATTATTATATATCGCAGCACCATATCATATGGTCGATTTCTACAGTCGCGGCGCACTTGCTGAATATTGTGCTTATGCCATTCTACCGCTTGTAGCGCTCGGGATCAGGCGCGCGGCAGGACGCAGGCAATTTGAAATGCTCGCGATTTCTTATGCTGCATTGATTATGACGCATCTACCCGCCGCGCTGCTTACGACCTTATTTTTCATCATACCGTATTGCCTGTTTCTGACATCGCGCAATAGAGACGCGTTTTTGCCCTCTGCTTCTTGGTGGTCTGTTTGGTATCGGGCTCGCTTCGATATACTTGCTGCCGATGATTGCGTTGCAGCCCCATGTCGCGCTCGAAACCATGGTGATGCGACCCGATCTTCAGGCATCGAACTGGAGTTTGCTCACGCCGTCACTCTGGCCAGCGGCTGAGGGTATAAAGCTTATGGCGATCTTGGCCGCCACCGTCTTTTTTGCGGCAATAATTTTGCTAATTGCTCGACGTGACGCTTGGGCTTTTGCGGTCGGCGTTTATGTGCTGATCATCCTCGGGCTTATTCCGGGGCTTTGGAGCCTGCCGATTTTAGCTAAGGTGCAGTTCCCTTGGCGGATGTTAATGCTTGCCGAATTTGCTATGGTGACTGCTTTCGCGCGCGCTAGGATAGGGCCGGTGTGGGCTGCCTTGGCAGTCGTTCCGATGCTCACGCTTTCTGTTATGATGCTGCCATTTGCGCCAAGTGCTAAACCAGACGCGCTTGAGGAGTATAAAGCGTTTCACGCGGATGTGATTGAATATCTCCCCAAAGGTGCACCATTTTCGGATGCGGGCTATTCACAATGGGCGCTTGATCTTTCACGCGGTCATCCGCGCGAGGTGCGTATCGGGAAGGATGTCATTGCGCCTGATTTTTATTTCCCGGCTTGGCAGGTCAAATGTAAGGGCGCTGTCGTTGCGGCCCGGCCCGATGCAAAAACCAAATTGCTCAGATGGGAAGGGAAAAACTGTGTCACAGGCATCGGCTGGACGGCATTTGAGTGGGTGGGTACGTTAATGTCGTTTCTGTTTGCAGGCATTTTGGTCTTTATTTATCACCGCCGTGTCACACAGGCGAAACGATCCGATTTGCGCTTGCCATCGCAACTTGATATAGCGTTGGGGAATGCCCCGACTGCGCTTTCATCGTGAAAGTCGCTGCCGGGGCTTAATATTTTTGCGTTGGAAAGGCTTCGCCAATGACCCGCCGCCGCCAGATTTACGAGGGCAAGGCCAAAATCCTTTATGAAGGGCCAGAGCCAGGCACTATTATCCAGTATTTTAAGGACGATGCCACTGCGTTCAACGCCCAGAAAAAAGGCTCGATCAACGGCAAAGGCGTCATAAACAACCGTATTTCTGAGCATGTGTTCACATTGCTCGGCAATATCGGAATCCCACATCATTTCCTCAAACGCCTTAACATGCGCGAACAGCTTGTCCGCCAAGTTGAAATTATCCCGATTGAAGTCGTCGTCCGCAACGTGGTCGCGGGTTCACTCGCCAAACGGCTTGGGATTGAAGAGGGTACACCGCTGCCGCGCACGATCATCGAATATTACTATAAGGATGATGCGCTCGGCGATCCAATGATCACTGAGGAACATATCGCCTGCTTTGGCTGGGCGAGCCAAGAAGAACTGCATGACATTGCTGATATGGCGATCCGCGTGAATGATTTCATGTGCGGGCTTTTTGCCGGGATCGGTATCCGGCTGGTCGATTTCAAACTTGAATTTGGCCGTATCTGGGAAAT
>JAAURJ010000052.1 GCA_012032285.1 Sphingomonadales bacterium | reverse complement strand
CCAGTGAGAGGGACCCGGTATCGCCCATGAACACGGCGGCCGGGGGCGCGTTATACCACAGAAAGCCGAGGCCACCCCCGAACAGGGCGGCGGTGAACACCAGCAACTCACCCGTGCCCGGCACGAAATGCACGCCCAGATAATCGGTGTAATTCGCATTGCCCACGACATAGGCGATGACGCCAAGCGTGCCCGCCGCGATCATCACGGGCATGATCGCCAGCCCATCGAGCCCATCGGTCAGGTTGACTGCATTGGCCGCACCGACGATGACGACCATACCGAAGGGCACGAAGAAATAGCCAAGGTTCAAGAGCACATCCTTGAACACCGGAAAGGCCAGTTGACTGGTCAGTTCCGGCGGGTGGAACTGGGCCGCCGCATAGGCCGCAAGCCCCGCGATCAGCAGACCAAGGCCAAAGCGCAGCCGACCGCTGACGCCTTTGGTATTCTGCTTGGTCACCTTGGCATAGTCATCGGCAAAACCGATCAGCCCGAAGGCAAGTGTGACCAGCACCACGATCCAGACATAGGGATTGCCAAGGTCAGCCCAGAGCAGGGTCGAGAACAGCAAGGCCGACAGGATCAGCAACCCCCCCATGGTGGGTTCCGGCCTTGGCGAAATGGCTTTGCGGGCCATCATCGCGGATCGGCTGTCCTTTGCCCTGCCGCACGCGCAGCATATTGATAAAGCGCGGTCCGATCAGCAAGCCGATGATCAGCGCGGTCGCAACCGCCGCACCGGTACGAAAAGTGATATAACGGATAAGATTGAACGCGCTTTCAAATCCCAAATATTCTGCCAGCCAATAAAGCATCAATCTCCCCCGCCGGCATAGGCTTTTATTATCGCCGACAATCCCATCGAATTTGAACCCTTCACCAGCACTATGTCATCTGCCTGCAAATTAACCTGCAACAGTTCCAGCGCCTCTTTTGAATTGCTGCAATGGTCGAATTTGTCCGGTCCCTCAACCCCTTGTTTCAGCGTTTGGGCAAGATTTTGCATCTCTTCACCGACTAAAATGGCATAATCAACCTTTGCCAGAGCCAAATGTCCGGCAAGACCATTGTGATAATGCGCAGATTGGCCGCCCAATTCTCTCATATCCGCCAGCACGGCTATCCGCCTGCCCCCTTGCAGCGTGCCCAGCTGTGCCAATGTCGCCGCCATGGATGCCGGATTGGCATTATAGCTTTCGTCGATCAGCAGGATTGTGCCGCCATCCATTGCGATCCGGTGCTGTGCGCCGCGCCCCGCAAGCCCGCCCAGCTCTGCCATGGCCAGCCCGGCGGCCGCCAAATCCCCGCTGACTGCCTCCACCGCCGCCAACACAGCAAGCGAATTGGCGATCCAGTGTCGGCCCGGCTGCGACAAGGTATAGCATAGCGAACCTGTGGGCAGCTGCGCCGTGATCATCGTCCCGCCCGCAACCGCGACATGATCGGTCACGCGGACATCGGCTTTTTCGGAGAAACCAAAAGAAACAACATTTTGTGTATATCGCTGCGCTGCATCGCGCAGCAATGGATAATGTTCATTGTCCGCAGGGATTATCGCCGTGCCCTGCGCCGTCAATCCTTCAAAAATCTCCGCCTTAGCCTTGGCGATTTCGCTCTCATCCTTGAAAAATTCGATATGTGCAGGCGCAATAGTTGTCACAATGGCGACATCGGGCCGGACCAATGCCGTCAATTCGCGCAGTTCGCCCGCATGGTTCATCCCCATTTCAAATATGCCATATTGCGTATCGGCAGGCATTCTGGACAGGCTCAGCGGGACGCCCACATGATTGTTATAGCTTTTCACCGATCGGTGGGCAAAACCGCGCGATCCCCTGTCAAGCGCCGCAAACAGCGCTTCTTTCGTTCCCGTTTTACCGGCGGACCCCGTCACACCGATAATTTTTGCATTCACCCGCGCACGGGCAGCTTTGGCAAGATCATTCAGCGCCTTTGCCGTGTCCGCAACCAGGATATGCGGACCGTCCGTAGCACGGTCCACAACCGCGCCCGCCGCGCCATTTGCATAAACCTGTTCCAGATAATGATAACCGTCGCTGCTTTCACCCTTTAGAGCAAAGAATAAATCACCCGCGCCGATTTCACGCGAATCAAAAGCGACACCGGAACAGACGAAGCGACCCGAAGCCGTCCCGCCGGTTGCCGCAGCCAATTCATCCGAGGTCCAATTCACCTTCATACCGCACACTCCCGGGCCGCTTGCACATCATCAAAGGGCAATATCTTGTCACCGATAATCTGCCCCTGCTCATGCCCTTTTCCGGCAAGCAGGACAATATCATCCGCTCCGGCCAGCGAAATGGCATGGGCAATGGCCGCACGCCGGTCTGCCACCTCGGTCAATGCTCCAACTGGTGCCCCCGCCATTATTTCAGCGCGAATTGCCGCAGCATCTTCGCTGCGCGGATTATCATCGGTAACGATGGCGATGTCGGATGTTTCTGATGCAATATGGCCCATTTCCGGGCGCTTGCCCTTGTCCCTATCGCCGCCTGCGCCAAAGACAGTGATTAAGCGGCCTTTGGTATGTGGGCGCATGGCCGCCGCCGCCGCAACCAGCGCATCGGGCGTATGGGCATAATCCACATAAACAGGTGCCCCGCTGCGGCAAATGACGGCGCGTTCCAAACGCCCCCTAACGGGTTGCAACCGCGCGAGATGGCCGGTCACATCCTCTGTTCGGCCGCCGCTCGCCAGCACAATTCCAGCAGCGACCAAGGCATTATTCGCCTGATACGCGCCGATTAGCGGCAGTTTAACCTTAATTTCCTCGCCCTGAATGGACAATAGCAAATCCTGCCCAAGCTGAGTCGGCTGCCGCGATTTCAGGGCTATACCCTGCCCTTTTTCACCTATCGTGATCAGGCGCAGCGCACGCGCCTTGACCCGCTCTATAACCTGATCCGACCAAGCATCATCGGCCCAGATTACCGCCGTGCCATCCTCCGCCAACAACATATCAAACAACCGCATTTTTGCGTCAAAATACGCCTCCATCGTGCCATGATAATCCAGATGATCCCGGCTTAGATTGGTGAAGGCGGCGACATTTATCTTCATACCTTCGCTGCGATGTTGCGACAGGCCGTGGCTGGAGGCTTCATAGGCCAAATGAGTCACACCTTCGCGGGCCAGCCCTGATATATTCGACAGGAAAGTGACGATATCGGGCGTGGTAAGGCCGGTACTGACCTGTTCGTCCGATGTGGTGACACCCAAGGTGCCGATAGAGGCTGATACATGGCCCGCCATCCGCCATAGCTGCCGGGTCAACTCCACCGTTGATGTCTTGCCATTGGTGCCGGTAACAGCGGCTATCACATCAGGGACAGGACGGAAAAATTGTGCGGCGAGCCTGGCAAATTCGGCGCGCGGGTTTCGGCGGCGATATGAACTGCACCGGTCACCCTGGCGGCGGGGCTGGCAACAATGGCAGCGGCGCCATTTTTGACCGCCTCGTCAATAAAATCTTCACCGTTAAACTGCGCCCCTTTGAAAGCACCGAAAATTGTTCCGGGCGCGACCTTTCTATGGTCTATCGCAAAGCCGGTGATATTCTGCTCCGCAGACATAGTATCGAAGGCATCGGAAGCAGCGCCATTAAGCCCGGATAACAAATTTCCAAGACGCATTAATGATCTCCTTTGGGAGACCATAGCAAAGGCATGAGTTCAGATACATCCACATCGCGCTTTGTATCGGGGATAATTCCCAAAAGCGGTCCGATACGGGTCACCGTTTTGTTAACAATCGGTGCTGCGGTCCAACCGGCGGTGCGTTGGAAGCTGGTGGCGGCATTACCCTGCGGTTCATCGAGCATGGCGACCATGACATAACGGGGGTTATCCATCGGAAAAGCCGCAGCAAAGGTAGATACCACCAAATTGCGGGCGTAGCTGCCGCCATTGGGTTTTTCCGCAGATCCTGTTTTGCCGCCCACACGGTAACCGATCGCATCGGCGTTTTTGCCGGTGCCGTCAACCACGATCATCCGGAGCAATTGCCGCATACGGGCGCTGGTCGCGGCGCTGAAGACCCGCTTTTCGTGTCTTTTCTGATCCGCTGTTACCTTCAGCAGGGTCGCGGGGCGATAGATACCGCCATTGACCATCGCGGCATAGGCATTGGCAAGATGCATAGGCGTCACCGAAATACCATGGCCATAGCCGACGGTCATATTGGTGATCCGCCCCA
The DNA here is from genome assembly GCA_012032285.1 of Sphingomonadales bacterium. GTDB lineage: Bacteria > Pseudomonadota > Alphaproteobacteria > Sphingomonadales > Sphingomonadaceae > Sphingorhabdus_B. Next base: position 14,891 of record JAAURJ010000052.1, on the reverse strand, counting down.
ATTGCGCGGCCAAATCGGTTCGGCGCGTTCACCTATTTCGATGGCGGGCCGTTCGTGAAATCCGATATTGCGCAGCATCTGATCCATTCTTGGTTTGCCCAAATTATCGGCAATCCGCGCGGTGACGATGTTGGAGCTGTGCACCAACGCTTCGGGTACATTCAAATAGCGCCCAGCCGGATGGCTGTCCCGAATTTTGAATCCACCAATTTCCAGCGGCGCGGTCGCATCATAGCGTATCGCCAAATCGCGCACCGTGCCCGAATCGAGCGCGGCTGCCACGGTCAAGGGTTTGAACGTAGACCCCAGTTCATAAACCTGATTGGTCACGCTGTTAATCTGCCGGCTGATCGGAACGCGGCCTGCGGGCAAAAGCTCGCCCAGTTTCGGGTCGTTGACAAATAACGGCTTGTTGGGATCAAAGGAAGGCAGTGTGGACATCGCCAGCACTTCGCCTGTTTGTGCGTCCAAAATCACACCCGCCGCCCCTTTTGCGCCGGTGGTTGCCATACCGGCGGCAAGCTCACTTTCCAGCGCCGCCTGCACCCGCACATCAACCGAAAGCGCAACCGGCTTGCCCCGCGTCTTAGGATCGCTCAGCTGCTTATCCATCATGCGTTCGACACCCAATGCGCCATTGCCGTCACGGTTGACAAAGCCGATCATATGCGCGGCCAGATCATGCTGAGGATAGAGCCGCTCCGCTTCGCGTGGGAATTCAATTGCAATTTGCCCTAGGTCATGGACGCGGCGCACTTCACCGGGCAAAGCGCGGCGGCGCAGATAGCCCTGTTTTTTGGAGGTCAGCTTTGCGTAAAATTCTTCCGCAGGGGTATCGGGGAAAATCGCGGTCAATTGCTGCGCCAATTCCTTTTTATCGCCAAAAATCTGGTCTGGCCGGACCAGATGGAATAAGCCTTTATCGTGCGGGCCAGCGGCACACCGTTGCGATCAACAATATCGCCGCGATCGGGCACATATTCAGTTGTCGTTGCGCCAAAAGCGCGGCTCGCCTCAAACAACGCCAACGTCGTCAGCCTGCCGAGCACCAACATCAGGAAAAGCGCAAATAAACCGGACAGCACAAGCAGCCGCCACAAACTTTGCGCCGTCAGGGCCTTTGCGCCCAAACCTTGTTTTCTTGTTACAGTCCGGGCGACAAATATCGTCATCTTTTATCCCGCTCTTGTTTGGCTTTTTTATCAATGTCTTTCATCAGCGTGTCGGACAGCAGCTTATCGTCGATATTGGCCAGCTTTTTGGTCCGCGCCGTGGTTTCACCCTTATTCGGATCGGGAGCCTTAACCGGCACCTTTGCCGCACCTTCAGCTCCGTCTTCGCGCTCATCTTCTGTGCTGCTTTCCGGTTCCATCGGCGCAAAGGGCGAACCGATAACCCCGGCGGGGGCAATGGCATCACCCAAAGCGGCAACCATCACCGGTTTAACATCCGGCTGCGACCCGCCAAGCCCGGCCAAGGCGTGTTCACCGGCCAGAAACTGGTCGGCAGTGGGCGGTTTATAGCCATAAAGCAGGCTATTCCATTCCTCCAATTGTTGCAGGCTGGCGCGGGTGCGCAGTTCCGCCTGCAGGAAGCTGATTTCCCTTTTGGTATCCAAAATCTTCTGATCCACTCGCACCAGATCGCTATGCACCGCCGCAACATTGAGCGAGAGCGGATAAAGCAGGATCGCCACCAGAAATACCAGCGCCAGCCAGCCGACATTCTTCAACCTCTTCATGGCCAAGCTCATGCGGCGATCTCCTGCTGTGCCCATGGCAGGGCGGATGTACGGGTGGCGGCACGAAGCGTTGCCGAACGCGCCCTTGGGTTGCGGTCAAGCTCCGCCTTGGTGGGACGCACAGCCTTTTCCGCTTTGGCAAAGGTCGGCTCTGGCCCCTTGGTCTGCGTCAGGGGCATATGGCGTGATACATTACCGGCACCGCCGCTGCGTTCCCGGAAAAATTGCTTGACGATTCGGTCTTCCAAACTGTGGAATGTCACCACCACAAGCCGCCCGCCGGGCCGCAGCAGGCGTTCTGCGGCATCCAATGCCTGGGTCAGTTCGTCCAACTCGCTATTGATATGGATGCGGATCGCCTGAAATGTTCGGGTTGCCGGATCCTTGGGTGCGCCCGGTTTATGGCCCACCGCCTTGCGCACGGTCGCGGCTAGCTCGGCTGTGGTCGACAAAGGACGCGCAGCAACAATCGCGCGGGCAATGCGCCGCGAACGATGCTCCTCACCATAGCGGTAGATGATATTGGCGATATCCGCCTCATCCGCTGTGTTAACAAAATCCGCCGCGCTTTCGCCATCGCGGGACATACGCATATCGAGCGGGCCATCTTTCTGAAACGAAAAGCCGCGTTCCGCCCTGTCGAGCTGCATCGAAGATACGCCAATGTCGAGTACCACGCCGTCAACCGCGTTCACGCCGTCTTCGGTCAATGCGCGGTCCATAATAGAAAAGCAGGCCGCATAAAGACGCAAAGCGCCCTCATACCGGCCTGCAAGGTCAGCACCCTCCAAAAGAGCATCGGGATCGCGGTCAAATGCGTATACACGCGCACCGCTGCGAAGCATGGCCTCGCTATATCCACCGGCCCCAAAGGTGCCATCCACTATCTCCGCGCCAGGGGTGATGGCCAGAGAGCGAATTACTTCATCAAGGAGAACAGGTATATGATCAGCGCGGGCGGTCATTTTGCGCCCTTTCCGGCTGTCGCGAGCAGATATTCCAGCTCTTCCCTTGCGTGTTTGAACTTGGTCGGCGCACTCGCCATGAAGACATCAGGATCCCACATCAGGAAACGGGTATTGGCCCCGTGGAAAAATACCCGGTCCCTGAGCCGCCCAAAATGCCGTTCGCGCTGGCTCAGAACAAAACGGCCGCTTGCCTCAAAATTGGTTTCGTTGATCGAGGCCGCAATATCGCCAATTACCTCATCATCAAAATCGGTTTGGCCGGCGGCAATGGCAACGCGGCGCATTTCGTCAATATCGCGCCGCGCCTGTTCGCGTTCGGTGCGGCCATAACCAATCAGGCAGGGTAGGTCGGGATGGCGGGCGACGCAGACATGATTGCCGCCGCTTGATTTCTGCACCACATCGCGCAGCTCTGCGGGTATGGTTGCGCGGCCCTTGCCGTCGATCGTCGACAGCCCCGCACCACCATATGAAAAACCCTCAGACACCTAGTATAATTCCCCGATAACGGGATGCACTTCTCCTGCCGCAGAATCGCACTGACCCTGCACAGCCACGCCCCCGTAGCCAAAACAAAAGGAAATCCACCCCTAGATTGAGGTGGGCGTAACATGGGATTTCATGGATGAAAAGAGGGAATTTATGGAGCGATAGAATGAATACTGTTTAACTATCTGTTTTTATTTAATTATATTTCTTATCTCCATTTTGACCGTCTTCTGCGGCTGCCAATGGCAGCCTGAAGTTGATATGTTTTTTTCTTTATAATTCATTATCTTGCCGAATCAGGTTCTTTTTTGTCCCATGATTTCCCTAAATATAGGATCAGCTTCGACCATGGCTCCAAAGCTCCATCAAGAGCGATTCGGTCCAGATCATATTGTCAAAATCATCGCTGCCCGAAATTGCCCGCACCCCGCTGCCCCCCCAAAGGGCGTCGTGCAGCAAGTCGGCATCGGCAACCAATATCGCGCTGCCCCTACCCACGGTGCAGCGGGCGATGAAGGCATCCTTGGACAGGCTACACTGCGCTGCAGCTTGATTGCCCGATACCTGCCACATACCCGGTGTTACGGTGCGGATATTATATTGGTCCTGCTTCTTGATCATCTGCTTTTCATTTCCTTCCGTGATGGGCAACGCAAGTTCCAGCCCCCAATGGCCAAAAAGCGGGGACAAGAGCGAGGTGAAAAGCGGCCTGCGTTTATCGCCCAAGGGAAAATTGCTTTCCCATTGCAGCGCCGGATCAGCAAGGATCAGCAAATGCCCCCCGCCACGCACCCATGAATCCAGGTCGGCAAACTCCGACGGGGACAAGGCCCGCGACTGCGCGAGCAGCAACAAATCGACGGATTGCAGGCTTTTTTCATCCGCAGCATCAAGCAGCGCAATCTGATATTTTGCATCCAACCGCTCATAGGCGGGGGTTGGGGTAGCGGAGGATTGCACCATATCCTCCAGCCCGCCGCCACTCCAATAAAGCGGTAATGTGGTCATCACAGCCAGCTTGGGCTGTTTTTCTTCCTGTGCCTCCCGGCTCATGGTAATCAGCGCTAGCACGGGGATTAGCAGCAGCATAAGGACCGATGCAGTCAGCACCCTCCGGTCATCCAAACGCAGGAATTCTGATATTCGTTTCATTTTCTTTATTTCAGTAACAGATGGTCTTGACACCCAACAAGCAAGGAAGAACAGCCATTCCCGCGCCTATGGGCATCCAAATCCTGACAAGTAAGTTTACAGAGGTTTAAGCGGGTCAAATTTGGTTTTCCGGATTGGGATTCTAACCTGTGCGGGAATGACGAAATTGAAATTCAAAAATGATTAGGCGAGCAAACTATGGTGTTTTGGATTATTGACCTTCACCCGATATACGAACATTTTGCTCTTCGGGTGCCTTGTTTTTCATCTTGTCTGCCGCTTTTCCTTTTGCATCCGCATCGCTTTCCACCACGGGGGCGGCGCCCAGTTCGGCCAAGGGTTCATCGGGAATTTTGTCTTTATCCTCCGCAGCCGCATCCACAAGCGCAGGATCAGAGGAAACGCCCTCCGCCACTTCGGTCGCGGTAGCCCTATCCTGAACCATGTTAGCAAGCGTTACAAAAAGGAGGACGACAACCAAACCAATGACGCCCACCTGAATACGCTGAATCGCGATCATCCTGCTTTTGGCCATCTCTCTCTCCTCTTTTGCGCCCTAGCTGTCTATTTGCCAAGGCATTGGCGGCAGCGACTTACTCGCCATCCAATCGGGATTATACAAAGTCGACAAATAGCGAAAACCGGTATCGCATAATATCGTCACAATACGGCTGCCCGCGCCCAATTGCTTGCCAAGCGCCACCGCGCCCGCAACATTGATACCAGAAGACAGGCCAAGGCACAAACCCTCCCCGGCAAGCATCTGGCGCACCCAAAAAAGGCCATCCTCATCCGAAATGCGAAATTGTGCGTCAATCGGCGCACCGTCCAGATTGCCGGTAATTCGGCCCTGCCCGATACCTTCGGCGACCGAGCTGCCCTCCGCCTTTAGCTCGCCATGCGCAAAATAATTATACAGCGCCGCGCCATAAGGGTCGGTTAGCGCGATTTGGACATTTTCATCCTTTGCCTTCAATCCCATGCCGACACCGGCAATTGTGCCGCCGGTTCCCGCTGCGCAAGTGAACCCATCAATACGCCCCTCCATCTGCGCCCAGATTTCTTCGGCTGTGGTTTCAATATGCGCCCGGCGATTGGCGATGTTATCGAACTGATTGGCCCAGACAGCATTATCGGTTTCTTCTGCCATGCGCCGGGATGTATGCACAAAATGCCCAGGATTGGCATAGGGCGCAGCGGGCACAGTTACCAGCTTTGCACCCAAAGCACGCAGCGTGTCCATTTTTTCCCGGCTTTGCGTTTCGGGCATGACGATGATGCTTTTATAACCAAGCGCATTGGCAACCAGCGCCAAACCGATGCCGGTATTGCCAGCCGTTCCTTCCACAATCGTGCCGCCCTGTTTTAACAGCCCCTGCGCCTCTGCATCGCGCACAATATACAGAGCCGCCCGGTCCTTTATCGACGCACCGGGATTGTAAAATTCGCATTTGCCGTAAATTTCGCATCCCGCCGCTTCGCTCGCACCCTTTAAGCGGACAAGCGGGGTATTGCCGATCAAATCCAATGTAGAAGCTATAGTCATCGCCATTACTTAAGCGTCCCATGCTTCATCCGCAAACAAGAATGTTCAGGCATAGAGTATTTTTACTTTGTCTGCAGCGGCTTTGGCAAGGGCGCGGGCGGAGCTTATATCCTGCGCCGCCGCCAGCGCCACACCCATGCGGCGATAGGGACGGGTTGATGGCTTGCCAAACAAACGCACATCCACTGCCCCTGTCCCTGCCTGCCCGCCTAAAGCCAGCGCATCATCAAGTCCTGCATAGCCAAAGTCATCGGCATTGCGATCGGCCAGAATCACCGCGCTTGCCGATGCCGGTGCGGTTAGGCCAATAGCCGGTATTGGCAAGCCCATGATGGCCCGGGCATGAAGGTCAAATTCACTCAAATTCTGCCCAATCAATGTCACCATCCCGGTGTCATGCGGACGCGGGCTAAGCTCGGAAAAAATCACTTCGCCTTGCCGCGTTACAAAAAACTCTACCCCGAATAATCCGTATCCGCCCAGATTATCAACAACAGTACGGGCCATAGCCTGCGCATCGGCCAGTGCGGCGGCGTTCATCGCTGCGGGTTGCCAGCTTTCCTGATAATCGCCGCGTTCCTGCCTATGGCCAATCGGCGGGCAGAAAAGCACGCCCTGCCTCGTCCGCACGGTCAACAAGGTGATTTCATATTCAAAATCAATATATTGTTCAGCTATCACCGGGCCCGGTCGCCGCGCATATTGGCGACGGCATAATCCCATGCCTTCGCCAGCGAAGCCGGATCATCCGCCTTGCTCTGCCCTTTCCCCGATGAGGACATAACCGGCTTTACGACAAGCGGAAAGCCAAGTGCATCTCCCGCCGCCAGCGCCTCTTCACGGGTTTCGGCATAACGGTAAAGCGATGTGCGCAGCCCTAGATCACCCGACGCCAGATCACGGATCGCATCGCGGTTCATCGTCAGGTTGGCGGCCCGCGCAGTGGGGATGACCGTGCGCCCCTGTTCTTCTGCTTGTAACAGCATCTCGGTGCGGATGGCTTCAATTTCGGGCACGATATAGTCGGGATCATGCCGTTCAATCGCTGCGGCTAGCGCGGCGGCATCGAGCATCGAAAATATCTCCGCCCTGTCCGCCACCTGCATCGCAGGCGCGTCCGCATAGCTGTCGCAAGCGATAACATAAGCGCCCAACCGCTTTGCTGAAATGGTAAATTCACGGCCCAATTCGCCGCTGCCTAAAAGCAATATTTTCTTTGTATAAGTCATGGGTGCAACGCTATCGCGCCACGCCGCCTGCGTCATCCAAAATCATACAGCGCATATTCAGAGCGTTTGGATAATATGGCTGTCGCTGTTCGGCTGTCGCTTCGCAACTGGTCGCAACCGGTGATCCACTGACCGCAATATACAATGACCCTATTGTAATGTTGTATCATTATATCTAAATGCTGCTCTAATCACACTACAGACTAAAGGTCACAATGCGCATTCATACTCTCTCCCTAGCCGCCTCTTTCCTCACTATCGCCATCGCTGCCCCGCTTCATGCGCAGGATAGCGATAGCCCCAAAGATGATGATTTCCATGTCGATAAGGAGATTGTCGTCACCGCGCCATATTTTGAAAGACTGGATTTACTGGCCGGCACATCGGCCATAGCGGGCGAACAGCTGGCCGAAAAATCACGCGGGCAAATTGGCGATGTGTTATTGGACCTGCCCGGCATATCGGCGACCAGCTTCTCCCCCGGTGCATCGCGCCCGGTGCTGCGCGGGTATCAGGGGAACCGGGTCGCGGTTCTAACCGATGGCATTGGTAATATTGATGTCTCCAACACCTCTGCTGACCATGCAGTTACTATTGACAGCCTGACCACCGAAAGGATTGAGGTATTGCGCGGTCCGGCGGTGCTGTTATTTGGCGGACAGGCCGTCGGCGGCGCGGTCAATGTTATCGACAAGCGTATTCCCCGTTCCATCCCCGATAAACCCGCCCATATTGATGCAATATTCGGCTATGGCAGCGCGGCGAATGAATATTCGGCAGGCGCATCTGCGGATTTCAAACTGGCGGACCGGTTAGCCATCCATTTTGACGGCAGCTATCGCAACAGCGATGATTTGCGCAGCGGCGGTTTTGTCCTCTCCCCGGCTTTACGCGCTGAAACGCTCGATTTTGCAGAAGAAGAACGGGAAGAAGGCAATATTGAAGAAGCCGAGGAAGCCGAAGCCTTGGCCGCGTTGCAAGGCGATATCCCCAATAGCGCCGTGAAGACATGGACCTTTGGCAGCGGCATTGCTTTTATCGATGATGGCGGTAGCCTTGGCGTGTCCTTTAATGTCTATGATACAAATTATGGCATCCCGGCGCGTCCCGGCGCAGAACATCATGGCGAGGAAGGTGAAGAGAGCGCTGAAGAAGAAGAAGGCGAAGCGCCCGTCAGCATTGACCTGCGCCAATATCGTTTTGACCTGCGCGGCGCGGTGCAATTGGGCGGTCGGTTTTTCGAAAACTTAATATTCGTGCCGGTTATGCCGATTATGAACATATTGAATTTGAAGGAGATGAGGTCGGCACCCGCTTCCTCAGCCAGGGTATAGAGGGCCGCGCCGAGCTGGTTCAGGCGAACAGGGATGGCTGGAAAGGTGCAAGCGGTATCCAATATCAGGTGCGCGATTTTGAAGCCATTGGTGCAGAAGCCTTTGTTCCTGCGAATAAGAGCAGCCAACTGGGCCTGTTCAGCCTTCAAGAGCTGGCCTTAGGCAACTTTGAATTGGAACTGGCCGCCCGCTATGACCGGGCAAGACTGAGCGCCCAGTCGCTGGGTATTGAGCGCAATTTTGGCAATATATCCGCCGCTTTGGGGCTTTCTTACTTGGCCGGAGATTTGAAAATCGGCGCCAATATATCGCGCACCGGACGCGCACCATCGGCAGAAGAGCTGTTTTCAAACGGCCCGCATATCGCAACACAGGCCTTTGAGATTGGCGATGTAAACCTGAGCAGCGAACGATCATGGAATGGAGAGATTTACGCCCGCTATGACAGCCAGTCGCTTGGTTTGACTGCGACGCTTTATACCAACCGCTTCGATGGTTTTATCTTTGAGGCGGAAACCGGCGAGGAGGAAGATGGCCTGCCTATATTCCAATATGGACAGGCGGACGCCAATGTTTGGGGCGCGGAATTTGAGGCCAATGCGCGTATTGCCCAAATTGGCGATTTTAACCTAACCCTTGACGGCGTTGCCGACTATACCCGTGCCAAAATTAAAAATGGCGGCGGCAATGTGCCCCGTATCCCGCCGCTGCGCCTTTTGGGCGGGGCCGAGTTGGCCAGCAAAATGCTTGATCTGCGTGCCGAGGTCGAATGGAGCGATGATCAAAATCGCGTCGCATCCTTTGAAACCCCAACAAGCGGTTTTACTTTTGTCAACGCCAGCGCAACCTGGCGGCCTTTTGGCGAAGCCCGCAACATCGCGCTGATTGCGTCGGCCAATAATATTTTCGACACTACCGGGCGGCGGGCAGCATCCTTTACCAAGGATTATGTGCCACTTGCCGGACGTGATCTCCGCCTGACCGCACGGTTCAGTTTCTAGTCAGCTTGGCGGGCGGATGATGGCTTCTTATACCCAAAGGAGATATCATCATGCCCAAAAAAGCCATATTATTGCTAATCGCTGCGTCGCTGCTCGCTTCGGCCTGCGCGACGGTAAAGGGGCTTGGCCGCGATATTGAATCCGTCGGTCAAGCGGGTGAAGATGCCATAAATTAACGTCTGGTTCAGGGCTTTAAACCAGCTTCTCTACTTGCTCCGCCGATTTCTTGCGCCGCTGCGTGAACCAGATCGCAAAGATTGAAAGTTCATACAGCAGGCACAATGGTATGCCGAGCAGAAGCTGTGACACGATATCAGGCGGGGTCAACACGGCGGCGACCGCAAAGGAACCGACAATCGCATAGCGCCGCCCAGAGATAAGCTGATCGCGCGACACAATCCCGGCCCGTTCCAACAGCATCAGCAGCACTGGCAATTGAAACGCAACGCCAAAGCCAAATATAAAAGTGGTCACAAAATTCAGATAATTGCCGACACCCGGCAATGCTTCCTGTGTAAGCTGGCCGGTGGTGTCGGTGAAGCTGAGCAGGAAAGTCAATGCAACAGGTATAGCGATGAAAAAAGCCAGCGCCGCCCCCGTGGCAAACAAGATCGGCGTCATCAGCAAAAAGGGTAAAAACGCCTTTTTTTCATTGCGGTAGAGACCCGGCGCCACAAATCTCCAGATTTGCGTGGCAAAAACAGGAAAGGCGAGCATCATCGCCGCGAATAGTGCCACTTTTATCTCAACAAAAAAAGCTTCGAATAAATCGGTATAGATCAGTTTTTCCTGACCCGCGAGCCGCAATGGCTCCTTCAATATATCCCAAATCGGCTTGGCAAAATAAAAGCAGAGAGCAAAAGCGATGGCGAGCGCCAAAAAGCTCCAGAGTAACCGGCGGCGCAGCTCGATCAAATGATCAAGCAGCGGCATTTTGCTATCGTCCAGTTCGTCCGTCACGATACGCCCTGCTCTTTTGTCTGTGGGCCGTCATTAGAACTAAGCGGAAGCTGCGGCTCTTTTTTTACAGCTTCATCCTCGCCGCTCTCCGGCGGAACGCTTTGCGGATATTCACGCATAATATCCTCATTCTGCTTTTTCCACTTCTCCTCTAGCTCTTTCAGCTCGCTTTCGCGGACCATATCGTCAATCCCGGCGCGAAACTGTGCAACGATGGCGCGGCCCTTGCCCACCCATTTGCCCACGACGCGCAGCACTTTGGGCAGGTCTTTGGGGCCGATCACCACCAAGGCGATCAGCAAAACAAGAAAAAATTCGGATGACGCAATGTCAAACATCGAAAGCTATTCCGGTATCAAAATCAATGATCAGGCTTGCTTGTCGCTTTGCTTTTCGGCCTCGGATGCGGGCGTTGTGGGTGCCTCGATCTTGGGCGCAGGCTTATCGGCCTCATCCTCTTCTGCCATGCCTTTTTTGAATTCCTTAATGCCCTTGGCCACATCACCCATCATGCCGGAAAATTTGCCCTTGCCGAACAATAGCAGGATCAAAATGCCAACGACCAGCCAATGCCAAATGCTAAAACCACCCATTATAAACTCCTTAACCGGCCCGAACCGGCGCAATTACCGCCCCATTGGCGGACATATGACCTCTTATAGCATTATCTAAGCCGTGCCGCCTTAATTTTCCAGTGGCGTTTCACTTTCCCTATCATCGCCGCTCTGTTCATCACCCCTATCGTCATCACTGGCAAAATCCATATTGTCCAGCATATCGTCAACCGGATCAAGCAGGCCAGCGGCTTTTAGATCCTGAAGCCCCGGCAAATCCTTGCGGCTTTCCAGTCCGAAATGTGTCAGGAATTCCCCTGTAGTTGCATAGATAAGCGGCCTTCCCGGCACCTCGCGCCGTCCCGCCGGGCGCACCCATTGGGCCTCCATCAAGACATCGAGCGTGCCCTTGCTAATCTGTACACCCCGAATCGCTTCTATCTCCGCACGGCTGACCGGTTCATGATAGGCGATAATCGCCAATGTTTCGACCGCGGCGCGCGATAATTTGCGCATTTCCTCTTTTTCCCGGCGGAGTAAATAGGCAAGGTCGGGCGCGGTTTGAAAATGCCAGGCTCTGGCGCGGCAGACCAGTTCGATCCCGCGGCCCTGATAATGATCCGACAGGATGCGCAGCGCCGCGTCGACATCAACGCCTTCACCGACATAGAATTTTATCTGATCCGCCGTCATCGGCGCTTCGGCGGCGAACAAGGCCGCCTCTACAGCGCGGACATCGGGATCATGTTCGATCATCATCGCGCCGCACTTCCTGCCGCCCCGCTGATACGCCGCCGCAGCATCAGCGGCGCGAAATTTCCATCCTGTTCGATTTCCAGCGCCCCTTGCTTGGCCAGTTCCAACGCCGCCAAAAAGCTGGACGCCAGTGCCGATTTGCGCAGCGCCGGGGTGGCCCCGACCGGCAAAAATGCCTCAATCGCGGTCCATTCTACCGCATGGCCGATCATCGCCGATACCCGTTCCAGCGCCTCTTCCAATGTCATCACCGCGCGTTTTTTGACAACATGAAACACCGGCTGCGTCCGCGCATTCACCTGACCATAAGCGGTGATCAGGTCGAAATAATGGCATTGCCAGCGCCGCGCTTTCACCACCCGAAGCCCTTCCGCCTTGCCGCGCAAGAATACATCGCGGCCAATCCGGTCCCGCGCCATCAACCGCGCCCCGCTTTCGCGCATGGCATTCAACCGTTCGAGCCGCAATTGCAGGCGCAGCGCCAATTCCTCCGGCGAAGGGTCAATCGCCGGATCCTTGGGCAAAAGCAGGCCCGATTTCAAATAGGTCAGCCACGCCGCCATCACCAGATAATCCGCCGCCAATTCCAGCTTTAACGAACGGGCATTTTCAATGAAATGCAGATATTGCTGCACCAGTTCCAATATTGATATTTCCCGCAAATCCACCTTTTGATTGCGGGCGAGCGTCAGCAACAGGTCCAGCGGCCCTTCCCAGCCATCCACATCAATCGTCAATATGTCGGGGTCATCATGCATATTCAGGCGAACCGGGGCATCATCCTCGGTGAACAGCATATCATCCATGCGATGCGCCCGTTACGGCCCGGGTCAGCTTTGCCTCTGCGCTGTCCCCGGCAATGGCCAATAATGCATCCCTCTTATCCAACAAAGCGGAGAGGCGTTCGGCGGCTATATCCCTGCCCCTGCTCGCCATAGCGCGGTTCAACCGTTCCAGCGCAACATCGCTTATCTCCGGCAATTTAGCGGCGATGCGCTCCATCTCATCCATCCGGCCCCAGCAATTAAGCGCAATATCGCAACCCGCCGCAACACAGCCCGCCGCCCGGTCGCTGACATCCCCCGAAAGCGCCTGCATATCCAGATCATCGCTCATAAGCAGGCCGTCAAAACCCATTTGGCCGCGAATGACATTTTCAATAATCGTGCGCGACATGGTCGAACAATGCACGCTATCCCATGCGTCAAACATGATATGCCCGGTCATCCCCATCGGCGCATTGTTCAGGGTGCGAAACGGAGCAATATCCTGCTCCAGCAGTTCAGCAGAGGCGGTAACGCGTGGCAGATCATAATGGCTGTCCACCACGGCGCGGCCCTGCCCCGGCATATGTTTGACCACACCAACCACACCGCCTTTCGACAGGCCGTCCAATATCGCCCGGCCGAGCGCCGCCACACGCATTGGGTCGCTGCCCAAAGCCCGGTCGCCTATCGCCGCATGGGTTTCGGGCACGCGCACATCGAGCACCGGCAGGCAATTGACGGATACCCCCACTTCTTCCAATGTCAGCGCAATCGCCTCGGCATTGATCCGCGCCGCTTCGATCGCGGTCATCGGCGCAATATCATATAGCGCATCAAACACCCCGCCAGCGGGAAATTGCGGCCACACAGGCGGCTTCATCCGTGCGACACGCCCGCCCTCTTGATCAATCAATATGGGCAGATCATTATCGCCGTGCAAGGTGCGCAGATCATCGGTGAGCGCCCTGATCTGCGGCCGGCTTTCGATATTGCGGCCAAAAAGAATATAGCCTGCGGGCCGCACCTCGCGGAAAAATTCCCGTTCGCTATCAGTGAGGCTCAGGCCAGAAAGGCCGAAAATTACGGGCTTCATAGAGAAATAAGCCTAAAAAAGTTCATGACGGCAAAGCTATCGCCGCGTTCGCCACAATACAAGAGCGCCATAGCCAGAAACAGTGGAAATCTGTGCAAAAAAGCCTGCGGATATACCATAAGGTCACAGCCATATCCGCTCGCCAACGGCCATGCGCAGCGCCCAGTTATTTCACGACTAAGCAACCCTCACCAGCGGCTTTCAATTTGGCACATAGCTGCTGCGCGGCGGCGGCATTGCTGGCTACGGCTTGTAAGCGGAATACCTTGCGGCCGCCCTCACCCGATCCTTCGGCAATACGCTTGTTCACGCCCGACAGGAATGCAAAACGCTTGGACAGCGCACCCCAGGCCTTGTCGGCACTGGCAGCATCGCTGAACGCGCCCATTTGTACAAAGCTGCTGCCTGCGGCGGGCGGCGCCGATGGTGATTGCGATGCAGCAGGGGTGGCCGGAGCCGGGCTGGCCGGTTTTGCGGTGGATACGGTGGACGCGGTTTTCTTACCCTCGCTTGCGGCAAAAGCAGCATCGCCCTCCCCTTCAAAGCTTTTGCCGCCTGCATCATCGGGACGCACTTTATAATCGCCCTCTTGTGCGGCGATCAATTCACCGTTGCCGCCGTCCGCGCCGCCCGTTTGGTTGCGCTGCATCCAGTAAATCCCGCCAACAATCAGCGCGAGCAGGGCAAGCCCGCCCAGCACCAAACCGGCGACCTTCAGCGGCGATGCACCATCATCATATTCATAACCATCGGCGGTTTCCAGCCAAGGCAGGCGATCTGGATCGTCAAGATTCAGTCCGTCATTTTGCGTATCGCTCATGAATATTCCCCTTCAATCACATATTATCTGCGGCCTCCACGCCCATCAGGCGCAAGCCATTTCGGATAACTTGCCCGATATTTGTCGCCAAGAAAAGCCTTGCCGACGTTAATTCAGGCTCTTGTGCCAATATGAAGCGTTTGCCGGCATCATCATTACCCTGATTATACAGGCTATGGAATGCCGCCGCCAAATCATTCAGATAAAATGCAATCCTGTGCGGTTCGCGTGCTTTTGCCGCGGCTTCAACAGTGCGCGGGAAATTCGCTGCTTCACGGATCATCGCCAATTCTTCCCCGCCCAGCAACGCCAAATGATCCGCCGCCTGGTAAAGCCCCTCTTTTTCAGCCTTGCGCAGGGTCGATTGGATGCGGGCATGGGCATATTGCACATAGAAAACCGGATTATCCCTTGATGCTTCCACAACCTTCGCAAAATCAAAGTCCATTTGCGCATCGGCCTTTCGCGTCAGCATTGTGAA
>JAAURJ010000051.1 GCA_012032285.1 Sphingomonadales bacterium | reverse complement strand
GAGCTCGGTGCCCGAGAACGGCGAGAGCCCGTGGAGCCGCGCGAGCACGACGTCCGAGGGATGGAGCTTCACCTCCGGCACGATCTCGGTGGCGGGCGAGCCGGCAGCAGCTTCGGCTCCGGCAGCAACGGGGGCAGGCAGCGGCAGGTTCGTCCCTTGGCTGTTCAGATAAACGATCAAATTGGCCCGGTCCTCTGGCTTGCCAAGCCCGGCAAAGCTCATTTTTGTGCCCGGCGCATATTTTTTCGGACTTTTCAGCCATTCATTCATGCCGGCAAAATCCCAATTGCCCGGAACATTTTTCAACGCATCGCTATAGGCAAAACCCGGAACATGGCCGTGCGGTTTACCCAAAGTGGCCCATAAATTGGGGCCAATGCCATTGGCTCCGCCCTGTGCAATGGTGTGGCACGCAACGCATTTTTTGAACACTTTTTCGCCTTCTGCGGCATCCGCAGCGGCCAGCAAGTTGGCAAGCGGCACAGCGGCTTCCCCGCCGCCATCCGATGATTCAACGCCATCAATCGCAAAACCCTGCTTTCCTTCTTCCGGTGTTTCGGAGTGGAAAACCTCACCAAAAGCGATGGACAGGCCCAAAGCGGCAATGCCCGCACCCAATACCCAGCCAGCGATTGTGTTGCTATTATCATTCATCGAACTTCAGCCCCATTTAGGTCTTTGTGCGATCGCAAAAGCGATCTTGAAGGAAAATTACTCCGTCCCTCTAATGCCCCTTCCAAAGCCGCGCAAGAGCCGATTGCGTGCCCATGGTTGCAAAAGCTGCAAATCCGATAAAGCCGCTTGCCCATTCGCCATGGCTGTCCTATCGCCCGGCCATTATGGAAAGCTATCCTCATTTGGCCTTGGAAGAGGTCGCAAAAATGACCGATATTGCCGCCGGTGACCCAGAAAGAACCGTTAGTTTTCAAGGGGCACCGGGTGCAAATTCGCATATCGCCGCTTTGCAATATGATGCCGCTTGCCTGCCGCTGCCCTGTTTTTCCTTTGAAGATGCGATCGACGCGGTGAAGGAAGGGAGAGCGGCCCGCGCCATCATTCCGATTGAAAACAGCCTGCATGGCCGCGTTGCCGACATCCATTTTCTTCTACCCGAATCGGGGCTTTCGATCATAGCCGAACATTTCATGCCGATCCGGCACTGCTTGATGGCCAAGGATCCCTCGGCGAAGCTGACCAGCGCGATCAGCCATCCGCAGGCGCTGGGCCAATGCCGCCATTATCTGCGCAAACATGGCATTATCCCTGTCGCTTATGCAGACACTGCGGCGGCGGCGGCTTTGGTCGCGGGCGGCGATGATCCCGGCGCGGCCGCCATCGCCCCGCCGGGTGCGGCCAATCTTTATGGCCTTCATCCCGTTACCGACAATATTCAGGATGCCGAACATAATACCACGCGCTTTGTCGTTCTGGCCAAGCCGGGCGAAGGTCAGGCCGCCACCGAAAAACCGGATGGCGGAATATGGATGACGACCTTTATTTTCGAAGTGAAAAATACCCCGGCTGCGCTTTATAAGGCAATGGGCGGGTTTGCCACCAATGGCGTCAATATGACCAAATTGGAAAGCTACCAAAATGGCGGCAGTTTTGCCGCCACCGAATTTTTCGCGGATATTGAAGGCGCACCGGGCGATGCGGCGGTAGACCGGGCGCTGGCGGAACTGGCATTTCATTGCAATATCGTCCGCCTTCTTGGCACCTATAGACAGCAGCGCAAGCGCGGTTAACCTTTTGCCTCTTTGACAAGCATTAACGGCGCCATATACACGGTCAGGAACAGCAGATTGGCCACCGCATTGGCCGCATTACCCCCGGCAATCGAGGCGCTGCTGTCGACCACGAACCAGATCATTAACGACATCTGCACCGCCCGGATCATTTTAACATCATAATTGTGCAGCGCAGGCACAGCGACAAGCAAAAGCATCGCCGAAAAACCGGCAAAAACCCCGCCTGCAATGGCCAGCGTCACTCTGGCCTCCGCCGTATTGATCCCCGCAAGCCCTTGGCTTCCCGATGATACCCCGTGCAAGAATAGATTATTCAAACCCGTAGGGTCCGCGACAACAGCAGCGGCAAATAATATGGCCGATAGCATTGAGATAATAGCGATAATACGCATGAAATGAGCAGCATTTTGCGGCGACATAATATTCTCCTTTGGGTCAACTATTGCTGTTGAAGCAAATTGAGATAATCAAAACAATTACCTGAAAGGTAAGTGCCCGCCACAGTAAAAGGCGGCATACCCTTTTTTGGAAAGGTGGTGGTCATGGGCAGTTTTGGCACGATATTGAAAGAATGGCGGACGATAAGACGGTATAGCCAGCTCGGCCTTGCTTTGGAGGCGGACATATCCGCGCGGCATTTAAGCTTTTTGGAAAGCGGCCGCGCCAATCCGAGTAAATCGATGATATTGCGGCTTAGCCAGGCATTGGCCATGCCCCGTCCGATTGCCAATCAGGCGATGCAGGCCGCCGGATTTGCGCCCGCCTTTCCGGATATTGCGGCCGAATCAAATGATTTGGCTCCGATCCGAAAGGCGGTTGAACGGATGCTAGCGGCGCATGACCCCTTTCCCGGTATCGCGGTCGACCGGCATTGGAATATTGTGTCGGCCAACCGGGGCGGCGAAATGCTTATGGCTTTTACGCCGCCCGATACAAAAAGAATTTGATCGAAATCCTGATCACAACAGCGAAAAGCGGGCTGATCGAAAATTGGCAGGAAGTCGCTCTGTTATCGTTGATGCGGTTACGCAATGAAATCATGGATCTGGGCGGTGATCCGATATTATCCGAAATGGCGGACCGTTTGGCGGCAAGCGCATCTTTGAAAAACACTGACATATCCTCAATCAATCTTGATCAGGTGGTTATTCCGACGATAATATGCCTTGGCAATGTCCGCCTTTCGCTGTTTTCCACAATCGCCCAATTTGGCAGCGTGCAGGATGTCCGGGCGGGGGAAATCCGAATAGAATTAATGTATCCGCATGACGCCGCGACCGAAAACTGGTTTGAAACGGTGCAATAGGATGCTGCCATAGGATAAGGCCCACAATTATGACGGTCCAATATCCTTGATAAAATTGTTTCTGGTATTTTCCTGCATATTTCTTACATTCACCATAGATTGAACAAAGGATAACTAATGCAATTTGTCAGGGGCGCGTGGAATATATTGGTGACATTAAAGGACGGGCTGGCGCTGCTGTTCCTGATCCTGTTTTTGCATTGCTGTTTGCGGTGCTCAAAAGCGCCCCCAATCCGGCGCAAGTGCGCGACGGGGCGTTGCTCCTTGATATTGACGGTTTCATTTCCGAACAACCCGCCGCCGTGGACCCGATTGCCACCCTGATTTCCGGGCAGGCCCCGATTGGCGAATACCGGCAGCGCGATATTATCCGGGCGCTGAAACTGGCTGAAAACAGCGATGAAGTGAAGGCTGTTGTGTTCGATCTTGACGGATTTTTGGGGGCAGGACGGGTTAATCTTTCGGAAATTGGCGATGCGATTGATCGCGTCAAGAAAGCCGGTAAACCCGTTTATAGCTATGCCACCGCCTATAGCGATGATGGCTATCAAATCGCCGCCCATGCAACACAAATCTGGATGGACCCGCTTGGCGGGGTGGTGGTCACCGGACCTGGCGGAACGCGGCCCTATTATAAAGGATTGCTGGAAAAACTGGGCATAAAGGCGAATGTTTACCGGGTTGGCACCTATAAAAGCGCCGTCGAACCCTTTATTCGCAGCGATCAGTCGCCCGAATCCAAAGATGCGTTAAAGGCCGTTTATGATGAAATCTGGGGCGAATGGCGGCGCGATGTCGCCGCGGCCCGTCCCGCGGCACAGCTGGATGGTTTGATCGCCGATCCCGCCGGCAGCATCGAAGCGGTCGGAGGCGATCTGGCGCAATTGGCGATCAGCAATAAACTGGTCGACAAGCTGGGCGACCGCATTGCTTTTGGGACATTTCTATCCGAAACAGTGGGAACAGATACCGCCAAGACGCTTGGCGGATATGCGGCGACACCGATGGATGCGCTGCTCGCCGCGAATAGCCCGGATGATAGCGGCAATCCGATTGCGGTGATCACCGCCGCCGGCACTATCGTCGATGGCGAGGCAGGCCCCGGAACCGCAGCGGGCGATACGGTATCGGACCTGATCTATAGTGCGCTTGAAAATGACGATGTGAAAGCGATTGTGCTGCGCGTCGATTCCCCCGGTGGATCGGTGCTGGCATCGGAAAAAATCCGGCGTGCGCTGGAACGGGCGAAGGAAAAGCAACTGCCCGTGGTCGTTTCCATGGGCAATCTTGCGGCCAGCGGCGGATATTGGATTTCAACGCCTGCGGATGCAATATTTGCCGAACCGGCAACTATTACCGGCTCCATCGGGATATTTGGCGTCATCCCCAGCGGCAAACAGGCGCTGGCCAATATTGGCGTAACCGCCGATGGCATCAAAACCACTCCGCTGGCGGGGGAACCAGACATATTAAACGGCTTCAGCCCCGATTTTGACCGCTTCATCCAAAGCACCATTGAAAAAGGCTATAACGACTTCCTCACCCGCGTCGCCAAAGCGCGGGGCAAGACAGTGGAGCAGGTGGACGCGGTCGGACAAGGCCGCATTTGGGCGGGCGGCACCGGGCATCAACTGGGCCTTGTTGACCGTTTGGGCGGGATTGATGATGCGCTTGCCGAGGCGGCAAAACGCGCGAAGCTGTCCGATGGTGATTGGTATCCCGCTTATTATGAACCGCAGCCGGATTTCCTCACCGCTATTTTGGGCGGTGCAGCCCCGCGCAGTCATGTGGGCGCAAAGGATTTGTTCGCCCGCGCGGCATGGGAACAGCAACAGCAATGGATCCGCATCCAATCCGATGTGCAATTGCTAACGGGGATCAGCGGCGCTCAGGTCAATTGCCTTGAATGCGCCGCCCTTGCGGGCACACCGGCGCTGGCTCCGCTTGCAAAGCCGGACAGCGGCTGGCTCCGTTTTTTCACAAAATGGGCGGGATAGGGATTTCCGGTCAGACCGAAGCGTCTGATGGCTTTGCTATCGCGGTAAGGCGGAAGCTCCGGGTTGGAGCCTCCTGTTTAGGGCGGCCGGGTTAATTCCGCATGGCGATTGTTGGATTTATCCTACAATTTCGATCAAAAATGGCGGAAAAAAGGCTTCCTTGGTGTAAACTTTGTAAACTTTCCGGTCAGATCAGGCCGGCATCCAATCATCCCGCCTTGATCGCGCAGATGACACCAGAGCTGGTGACCACGCCCAAAATCTCCGGATCCTGAAGCGACTTGGTGCTTTTCACAAATTGTTCGATAGACATTTTCTGTCCGTCTGTTTGCTTCAGCGTCTGCAAACCGCGCAGCTTATTCAGCTGAAGCAGCGATAGCCGGTCCACCATCCGTTCGGCCATACAGGCCGAAACCGGTTCGGACAGACCGGCATCGGTCAGCGCGTTTTTGATCCGCGTCTCCGGCGTTGCGCAGGACGAAAGGCCCAAAGAAGCAGCGCAGATCAAAAACCACTTTTTCATGTTAATCTGCCTTTGCCGCCTTCGCGCGTTCAATGGATTCAATCACAACGCGGCGTGCATCATCGGCCCCGCCCCATTTGCCGACACGCACCCATTTTTCTGGCTCCAAATCCTTATAATGGGTGAAGAAATGTTCGATCTGCTGCATCACGATTTCGGGCAGATCGCTGCCCTCACCGATTTTGCGGTAATAAGGGAATGTCGCATCAATCGGCACGCAGAGCAGCTTTTCATCGCCGCCATGTTCATCCTCCAGATTGAGCACCGCAATCGGGCGGCAACGCACGACACAGCCCGGCATGAACGGCGAACGGGCAACAACCAGCGCATCCAAAGGATCGCCATCGGGCGATAATGTGTGCGGGATAAAGCCATAATTGGCGGGATAGCGCATCGGTGTGTGCAAGATACGGTCGACGAACAACGCGCCCGATTCTTTATCAAATTCATATTTCACCGGCTCGCCGCCCACGGGGACTTCGATGATGACATTCAGGTTTTCGGGCGGGTTGACGCCTGTCGGGATACGATCAATATTCATGGGAGATTTGCCTTCAACTTTTTGGTTTCAGGCTCCCTTAGTCAATCCCGCCGTGCGCCGAAAGGGCGAATATGCATTATTCGCATCTTTCGGTCAGGGGAAACAGGTTTAACGCAGATGCGCTATTGAATGATGGTGGTGAAAATGATGGTTTGAACCGGCACGGTCACGGCCTTCCCCGCCATGATTGGAACCGCTGAAGATATTGCCAAAACCAAACATCATGCCCAGCATCAAAAACCCGCCCATAATTTGGCCGAATTCGGCAATGCTGGGAAGGGCGCTGCCCGGACCATATTCCCGCCCGACACGCGTGGCATCCAGATCATCTTGCGTTGCTATAGCGCCGCCTTCGGTCCGCCAGCCGCTTCCGCTTGCATTTTCATGCAAGGTAAAACCGTCGCGGTGCGCCGCATCGACAGCATAGCCATCATTGGACATGGTCAGCGACAAATCACCCAGCTGATTCTGGCTTATGCCATCGACAATAATCGCGTTGCTTCCCTTGGTTATCACCACTTGGCCGGCAACATAGGCATTGGGATTGCCATTCCATTGTTCGGTGTTGATGGTGATTTTGGTGCCATTTTCCAGTGTGAAGCTGGTCGTGCCCCAAAAATCAAAGGCCCGCTTGCCATCGACGTCAACGTGCGGATCGCCCCAAATGCGCGTTTTTTCTCCAGTAGCATCATTCAGGATCGTCATCTCGCTTGACCGCTCGTCAATTTGCAAACGGTATCCGTCGCCAAGATCTATATTGGCCGTATGGGTGCCTGTCATGCTGGCGGTCCACTGCGCCGCAGGCTGAGGCATTGGCGGACATTTGGGAATGCACGGGCCTTGCGGATGGCATCCGCGCGGGATCACGCCGCAGCGCACCGCGCACCGGCCGGGCAATTGCGCAAAGGCATGGGGGCCTGCGTTAAGAGGGTTGAAAAACTGTCCCAAAATCCCGGCGGCCAATTGCAACGCAAAGCCGCCCAGAGCATTGGCTGCTAAATTATGGCTTGAAAAGGCATTATTGGCAAAGGCATTGCTGCCAAAGGCCAAAGGCATATTCGAAAATCCGGGAATCTGTGTCATCGGGTCGTCCTATCCTGTTTGATCTGCATTTCTGCAAAGGGCTGAGGACCAGAATAATGCCTAAAATATGCGATATGGGCACTCGGCAAAATGTTTAGATTGGGTAAGCATTTTGTTTAGGTGCGCCCTTTTTCAAAGAATTATTTGCGCCGCGGCAACAGCAATTTGTCCAATGGCTGCTCCCCCTTTGATACCGGTTCCAGATGCGGATAACGCAGGCCGCCAGTATAGCTCATTTCGACATTACGAAATCTTTTGTCGCGCTCAACGATCAAGCGAATCGAGGTTTTACCGTCCTTGGCCTGCGCGATGGCGCCGGTCATCCGGTCATTGCTGTAGCTCATATCATTGACGGCAACGATTTTGCTGCCAGTAATAATGCCCTGCCGGAATGCCTCCCCGTCCCATAGAGTGGATTCGACATTGCCGTTTTTGTCGACATACATCCCAAGGCTATAAGTCAGGTCAAGCGAGCCATTGTCAGCCGTACGCTCCTTGTCCACAATATTAGGCGTTTCCTTAAACACCAACCGGTACCCCCCTTTTTCGATGCCCCCAAGCGGCGGTTCCGCACCGGCTTGGCGCAGGCGCTTGTCCAGAAACGTCGCCCAGTCATAGGGCTGCACCGCATTCAAAGTGCGGACCACATCGTCAAAATCATAGGTAACTGTGCCCCAATCGCCATCGTTGATCCCGAAAAAAGCTTTGGCAAAATCATCGAGCGATTTTTTGCCGCCCGAAAGCTGTCTTATCGTCATATCGGTATCCAGCCAGACGAGCGAGCCTTCATTGTAATAATCCTCCCCGCGTGACCAGCTGCTATTCGGTTTGGGTTTGCGGGCGGCGAAGATCGGATCATGGGTGGTATCTTCCACGCTGCGCCACTGCCGTCCTGGCTGCACCGAATAATAGGCGGCACTGCGCGCCCAGTCGGCCAGCACCACTTCCTTGGTCTGAATGCCCGAACGTCCAGCCAGGACAAGATCCCAATAGCTGGTCTGTCCTTCATAGAGCCAGAGCATATTATCCTGCATCGGGGTGCGATAATCGGGGGTCCACATCACATCGCTGCGGCGGAATTTGCCGTTCCAGCTATGCACCAGCTCATGGGGGAGCAGGCCGCGCTCGCTGCCCTTATTATCCCATTTGCTGAAATAGTCGGTGCCGCGGGTATTTTCGCTACTGCGGTGATGTTCAAGGCCAATGCCGCCCAATTCTTCGGTCAGCGCCAACAGAAATTCATATCGGTCAAAATGCTTGGACCCGAACAGGATGATCGTTTCATCCACCAGCGCCTTGTGCGCGGCAATATGTTCGGGTTTGGCGGCATCAATATGTTTTGCCTCATCCGCCCATACATTCAAACTGACATTCTGTCCCAAATCCCATTTTTGATAATGGCGCCCTGCAAACATCGGGCTGTCGACCAATGTCTCAAAATCGGTTTCCCCGTAGCGCAGTATATCACCCTGTTG
This sequence comes from Sphingomonadales bacterium, assembly GCA_012032285.1. Lineage (GTDB taxonomy): Bacteria > Pseudomonadota > Alphaproteobacteria > Sphingomonadales > Sphingomonadaceae > Sphingorhabdus_B. The sequence continues at coordinate 10,565 of JAAURJ010000051.1, read as the reverse complement.
CTGCGCCCCGTCTAGCGCCGCTATACCCGTCCAACCGGCTGGTAGCTTTATGCTGGGCCGCACCCGGATCGCGCGGGTGAAATGGCCAGCCGGATAGAGTGCGACCTGTTCCCACTGCACATTCATCATTTCCGGTGTGATGACGCGTCGTCCCTCGCTGCCCCGAATTGGGGTCAGGAATTGAAATTCGGCGTCTATCACCCTTGTCCCTTTGGGTGCATTGATATGAAAGGCATAAACCTCCACCGGGTCGCGGGTCCATGTCACCGGCTTCCCATCGGCCCGAAAGGTCAGCCCGGTCAGCTCCGCCAACGCGCCGCGCGGACCATGTTTACCGGGCAGCCATTCGGGATAGAGCAGGATAACAGGCTTATCGGGATCGACGGCGATACGTTGCTTCACCCGGTAAATGGCGCGGGTAATGTCGCTGGCGTCAACTTCCAATATCATTGGTCCTGGCGGGGCGGTATCAACCGGATCGGGTATCGTCGATATAATGGGGGTGATAGTTGGGGCGCTGTTTTGTGCTAAGACAGGAGCGGCAGAAAAAAGCGCGAAGGCCGCGCTATAGCAGGTGATCTTCAGGATGTTTTTGCTCATACATTCTTGTTATGCGTATTTTTCTTTTTCCGTCCAGCAACAATATTCTGCCAAATCTGGCACTGACCGGCTTTCCTGCGAGCATAAAAGTCGCTACGGCGATGCCGTTATGAGCAAGATAAACACCCCCAACCCGGTGCGCGGCACACAGGATATTTATGGCGAGGCGGAGGAACGCTTTGCCCATGTCGTCGCCACGTTCAATAAAGTGCGGCGGCTTTATGGTTTTAAAGGCCTGCAAATGCCGGTGATCGAACCGACCGCCGTTTTTGCCCGCTCTTTGGGGGAAACCACCGATGTGGTGTCCAAAGAAATGTATAGTTTTGAGGATCGCGGCGGGGACAGCATCACGCTGCGCCCCGAATTCACCGCCGGGATCGCGCGCGCGTACCTTACCAATGGCTGGCAACAATATGCGCCAATGAAGATCGCCGCCCATGGCCCGCTATTCCGCTATGAACGCCCGCAAAAAGGACGCTACCGTCAATTTCACCAGATTGATGCCGAAATCATAGGTGCGGCTGAACCGGCGGCGGATGTCGAGCTGCTCATCATGGCGGATCAGCTTTTGCGTGAGCTGCGTATTGCGGACGGCGTTACGCTGAACCTCAATACTTTGGGCGATACGCAAAGCCGCGACAAATGGCACAGCGCCTTGGTAGAATATTTTGGCGATCACCGCGATGTGCTGAGCGAGGATTCGCTTCGGCGGCTCGATACCAATCCGCTGCGTATTTTGGACAGCAAGGATCCGGACGATAGGGGCATTAGCTTTGCCGCGCCGCGCATCGACGATTATCTAAGCGGTGAGGCACAGGATTTCTTTGCCGCTGTCACCGCCGGGCTGGATGCTGCCGGGGTCGCATGGAAACGCAATGCACAGCTTGTCCGCGGCCTGGATTATTATCGCCACACCGCATTTGAATTCATCACAGACCGATTGGGCGCACAGGGCACGGTGCTGGGCGGCGGCCGGTATGACGGCCTTATTGAGCAATTGGGCGGCAAGCCTACACCTGCGGTTGGCTGGGCCGCAGGAATTGAGCGGCTGGCGATGCTGATTGATGCGCCGCAGATTGCGGGGCCGGATGCGGTGCTTATTCCTTTGGGCCATGCCGCCGAAACCGCCGCAATCAAGATCATCGCCGATTTACGCCGGGCGGGTCTGGCCTGCGACATGGCCTATAAAGGCAATATGAAAAAACGCATGACAAAGGCGAATGACAGTGGTGCACGCTTTGCCATCATCATTGGCGATACTGAATTGGCGGCAGGCAAAGCAGCGGTCAAAAGTCTGGCCGATGGAGAGCAGGCTGATGTCATGATAGAAAAATTGCCTGAGTTTCTGGGCCGCGCATGACCAAAATATCGTCCGAACGCATCGCGCAAATTGAAGCGCGTTTTAGTGAACTTGAAGCACGTATGGCGTCCGGCACGATGGAAGGCGATGCCTTTGTCGCGGCCAGCCGCGAATATGCGGAATTGGAGCCGGTGGCGCTTGCGGCCCGCAATGTCCGCCGTTTCCGTGCCGAGATCGCAACGCTTGAAGTGATGGTGAAAGATGCTGGCAGCGACGGGGAACTGCGCGACATGGCTGTTGAGGAACTGCAGGATATCGCTGCCCAGCTATCCGATGCCGAACAGGATCTTGCCATTAGGCTGTTGCCGCGCGACTCCGCTGATGACAGGCCAGCCATGTTAGAAATACGCGCCGGAACAGGCGGCGATGAGGCCGCGTTATTTGCGGGCGATTTGCTGCGTATGTATGAACGCTATGCCTCTGCCCAAGGATGGAAGGTCGAGATGATCTCCGCCAATGCGGCCGATCAGGGCGGGTTTAAGGAAGTGGTCGCCTCTGTCAAAGGCACAGGGGTTTTTGCAAAGCTGAAATTTGAAAGCGGGGTTCACAGGGTGCAGCGCGTTCCGGTAACCGAAAGCGGCGGGCGCATCCATACCAGCGCAGCGACGGTTGCCGTCCTGCCAGAGGCCGAAGAGGTGGATGTCGCGATCAATGATGCCGATCTGCGCATCGATGTTTACCGCGCATCGGGTGCCGGTGGGCAGCATGTGAACACCACCGACAGCGCTGTGCGTATCACCCACATCCCAACCGGACTTGTTGTCATACAACAGGATGAAAAGTCGCAGCATAAGAATAAGGCAAAGGCGCTTCAGGTGCTGCGCACGCGGCTATTTGAAGCTGAACGCAGCCGTATCCAAAGCGAAGAGGCGACGGCGCGCAAATCAATGGTCGGCAGCGGCGACCGATCAGAACGCATTCGCACCTATAATTTCCCGCAAGGCCGGGTGACCGACCACCGGATCAACCTGACACTGCATAAACTGCCCGAAATTTTGGAGGGCGCCATGAACGAATTGATCGGGGCGCTGATCGCCGAGGATCAGGCCGAGCGCATGGCCGGGTTGAACGCGGATTGATGCACCGTTCTTTTGTTTGATTTTTGTGAAGAAGCCGGGACGGGGTGGCGCGAGACCAGAAGCAGCCAACCCGTCCAAAGCTCAAGTGGGTTTGTTGAACATATACCGCTATGCAGTGCGCGTGCCAATTTCAAGACAAGCCGTATTTTCATAGACTTGCATGGTTATCAAGCTGTTAACCTAAGCCATGATTGTCAAATAATCCGACAAAGCCGCCTTTAGAAAAAGGGACCGCCGGTTTGCGCCGACGGTCCCCTTATACATGGGTCAGCGGTCTGACATCCGCTGCCGGAAGTTGCTATGTGCCGAAAGGATTACGGCCTCGTTTTTCGCGCCTTGCGGCGTGTATTAACGACCGATCTCCCGAACGGAATTGTCCGACCCCTTAACTGAACCATGAGACATCGGATCACCTCCTTTCGATTGTTGAAGAAAATTTGCTCTGTGCATTGGCTTGCCCTCCGCATGACTTTTTTGAATCAGCGGCTTTTTCAAAACAAGTCTTGTTTTTTATTTTTTTTGCGGCAAATATCTGCTTTCGTGCCAAGCAAAGGGTGCAGGTATTTTTGTCAAAGAATTTTACCTGCAATCATCGATAACACGCGGCACTTCCGACCAGATTGGTATAGCAATATGCTGCTGTCCAGCGGCTTCAATCGCTATTCTGCCGCGTGTAAAGGCAATGGCATCGAGCAAATTGTCATTAGGGGCCAGCGCGATGGCGACATAAGGCGGGGTTGCACCGGTCGCGGCGGCACTGTAATTTTTCATCATCGCATGGCTGCGCACCGTAAAACTTCCGGGATTCCTGCCGCTTTCATCGGCCCTCGCCAAGTAAAGCTGTCGGCGGGCGGTATCGCAGCGCAGCGTTACCAGAGCATCGCGTCCGGCCTCTCCGAACAGTGCGATCGACCCCCGGCTATCCTGCCGGTAGACCCAGACGCCCGGAGCAATGTCCCAATCGAGCCAGGAGCCGGTAGGCTGTTGGACAACCGGCGTCACCGGAGCGGCGGATACCGGCGGCGGGGCTTTTGGCGCAGGCGCAGGCGCGGTTGGCGGCGGCGGGGCGGAGCAAGCGGCGGCGATCAGCAACAGCGCACAATAATAGATTCGGCTTTTCATCGCTTCATTATGGCCAAATATTTCCGCTTCGGCTAGGCCGTCATACCATGGCGCAAGAAAATCCGTCTCGACCAATTGCTTGTGGAACAAGGCCATGCCGAAAGCCGGACGCGGGCGCAGGCGTTAATCATGGCGGGTCAAGTCATGCTGTCGGGCAAAAAGGCGGAAAAAGCCGGTCAGCAAGTGGCCGCTGATGCCGAAGTCAGCCTGCTGGGCAAGGACCATCCCTGGGTATCGCGCGGCGGGATAAAATTGGATCATGCGCTATCCGAATTTGCTGTAGACGTGACCGGCATGACCGCCATGGATGTCGGCAGTTCCACCGGCGGTTTCACCGATGTGCTTTTAAGCCGCGGTGCCGCGCACGTTTATGCGGTCGACAGCGGCACCAACCAACTCGCATGGAAATTGCGCAAAGATGAGCGCGTCACCGTCCATGAACAAACCAGCGCCCGCATTTTAACCGGTGATCATATCCCAAAGGCCATCGACATCATCGTGTGCGACGCCAGTTTCATCAGCCTCGCCAAGGTGCTTGAAAAACCGCTTGGCTTCGCGCGGGACGGGGCGCAGCTGATCGCGCTGATCAAACCGCAATTTGAGGCAGGGCGTGACGAAGTCGGAAAAGGCGGCGTGGTGCGCGATGCGAATGTCCATGCCCGTGTCTGCGATGCCGTGCGGGCATGGCTGGAAACGAGCGGATGGCCGGTTAAGGGCATAACCACCAGCCCGATTACCGGACCGCAGGGCAATGTCGAATTTCTGGTCTGGGCCGAAAAAGCAGCCTGAACGATAGAAACAGGGTCTGCACCATAAGGCATATGGGGCGGCCAAAGTTGCCAAAGTTGCCAAAGTTGCCAACCCCTATGGGTCCAAATAAATTTTCATAAGTGTTTTTATAGCAGGGCCGGCGACGATGCTGGCGTCCACAGCGGGGTCGTCGATGCTGTGTTCTGGCGTTGCAGACACTATCCTACATTGCAAGAACCGGTTTATCCCGCCTGTTGGTTAGCCGCAGGGCAGATCGTAAAAACGGCGGATGATGCTCCAGGCTTCATCGGCGGTATCGACCATTTGGAACAGGTTGAGGTCATCGGGGCTGATCGTGCCTTCCAACGCCAATTCTTCGAAATTGATCACCCGGTTCCAGAAATCCTGACCGAATAGCAGGATCGGCATCGGTTCCATCTTGCCAGTTTGGATCAGCGTCAATGTTTCAAAAAATTCGTCAAAGGTACCAAATCCGCCGGGAAAAACGGCGAGCGCCCTTGCCCGCATTAAAAAATGCATTTTTCGCAAGGCGAAATAATGGAATTGAAAGCTTAAATCCGGGGTGACATATTCATTGGGTGCCTGTTCATGCGGCAGGACGATGTTGAGGCCGATCGATTCCTTGCCTGCATCATGTGCGCCCCGGTTGGCCGCCTCCATGATCGACGGGCCGCCGCCCGAACAAACGACAAAGTGCCGCTCGCCTTCTTCGGTCACAATCCCGCATTCACTGGCCAGCCGGGCGAGTTTGCGTGCCTCGTCATAATAGCGGGCCTTGTCTTTCAACCGCCGGGCAATAGTTCGGCTGCGCTCATCGGTTGCAGCGGCGAGCAGCGCGTCGGCTTTGGCAGGTTCGGGGATACGCGCCGAGCCATAAATGACCAGCGTGGAAGCAATTTGTGCTTCGTTCAATAGCATTTCTGGCTTTAGCAATTCCAGTTGAAACCGCACCGGCCGCAATTCTTCACGCAGCAGGAATTCGCTGTCCTGAAAGGCGAGTTTATAGGCATCGCTTTGCGTTTGCGGTGTTTGTAGCACCTTTTCTTTTACAAATCCGGCCTCTTGTTTCGCGCGGTAGAAATGGCGTTCTTTTATGTCTTTATTCGTCATGCCCCTGTGATAGCGGATCGGACCCGGGCTGCAATATCTATCTGCAAAATGCTTTGCCGCCTAATCGCGAAGGCGCCATATCGAGATGGAAATGATTGCGGTGCTGCGCATTATAGGCCGGCCCCAATACCGTGCCGAACCGGGCGCAGGCATCGGCATGGATTTGCCGCAAGAATTTGGCCTCACCGCTTTTGCCGTTCCATCCGTCGAGCACGGTGATCCGCCGCCCGTCCTTAGTGACAAAGGCAAAGACATCGACCGCATTGGCCGATGCGTGCTGCGACAAATTGCCGGTGCCGCTGACCCGGCGGCAGCTATATGTGCCCGATGTTTCAACCCGGGCAAGATCGGAACCCAGATATTTACGCGCCGCCGGACGAACAATATCGCGGGTCCAGCCGGTAAAGCCGCTGGCAAGGCTGCACGTCATCGGACCCAGATTGGATGTTGGTATGCCAAAATCAATAAGGCGCACGGCATTGACCGCTTGGCACCCGCCGCCATAATTTTTGTCAGGAAGCGCGGCAAAGGCGATTTTGGCTCGTTCCAACCCCGTCAGGCAGAGACGCGCATCGGGAGCGGAAAAGGCGCTGTTATTGGGGGCGGCCTCCGGCTTTTTGCTGAACGGAATACAAGCGGACAGGGCCAGCGCGGATACCAAGGAGAGGGCAAATTGGGCTTTGATCGGCATAATCGCCAAATTCACGCTTTTTGGTTAATATACGCCTAATATATTCGGCATTGACCGTATTTGGACAACCCGTTATCGCAACCTAATATATGCGAATGCTTCTCAATAACAAAATTGTCTTTTGGGGCTTGCTCGCCATACCGGCGGTGATCCTTATTCTGCGTTGGCTTGGCGGCGGCTATGACCTGATGGAGGCGACGGCCAATAGCGGCGAATGGTCGGCGCGGTATATGATTGCCGCGATGATGATCGGGCCATTGATTGCGCTTGCCGGAATGAAATCCTGGCTGCGCTGGATATTGGCGCGGCGGCGGGCGCTGGGTGTGGCGGCTTTTTGTTATGCGCTGTTGCACCTTGTTTTGTACCTAGCCGATATGGGCGCACTTAATGCGATCATCGCGGAGATGTTGTTGCCCGGCATTTGGACAGGGTGGGCCGCGATCCTGATCATGCTACCCATAGCGCTTAGCAGCAACGACATGGCCCTGCGCCGGTTAAAAACGGGCTGGAAAAAACTACAAAGGCTGGTTTATCCGGCGGCGCTGTTCACATTGCTGCATTGGCTTTGGGTGCATAGCAGCCCTGTTGAAGCGATGATTCATTTTTCGCCTCTTATGCTGCTCTATGGCCTGCATATTTTCAAAATCAAACTTCCCCTCAAACAAGGAGCTTAACCCATGCGTATCCTCTTTTCTCTCACCCTTGCCGCCGCCGCGCTTGCCGTTTTGCCGGCCAGCCCCGCCCATGCCACCGGCGCAGTGAAATGTAAGGCCGGCCCCGAATCAGGATGGAAATCGCGCGGTGAATTGGAGGCGAAGCTGAAAAAAGACGGCTGGCAAATCCGCAAGTCAAAGGTCGATGGCGGCTGTTACGAAGTATATGGCACCACGCCCGAAGGACAGCGGGTCGAAGCCTATTTTCATCCGGTAACATTGGAAAAACTGTATGTTGCGGCGCGCGGTAAGGTGTTGTTTCGCAAACCGGGCTATTGATAAATCCGCGGCGCTTCATCCCATAATGCTTGACTAACCCGCCGCTGCCTTTATTGGCGGCGACGGGCCACGCGGTCCCAACGCCGCGCGAGCTCTCTGTAAGGAGAAGCGTTACATGACTATAGTTACCAAGCCAGATGTGCGTCCTGCGCGTCCCTATTTTTCCTCTGGTCCCTGCGCAAAGCCGCCGGGCTGGGAAGCCTCCAAATTAAACACCGAATCGCTGGGCCGTTCGCACCGCGCGAAAATCGGCAAATCGCGTTTGCAACTCGCCATTGATTTGATGCGCGACGTTTTGCAGGTGCCCGACACCCACCATATCGGTATTGTTCCCGGCAGCGACACCGGCGCGGTTGAAATGGCGATGTGGTCGCTGCTCGGCGCCCGCCCCGTCACGATGATGGCGTGGGAAAGCTTTGGCGCGGGCTGGGTTACTGACGCGAACAAGCAATTGAAACTGAACGCCAATGTGATGACCGCCGATTATGGCTCCATCCCGGATTTAAGCGCGGTTGATTTCAGCCATGACGTCGTCTTCACATGGAATGGCACGACCAGCGGCGCCCGGGTGCCCAGCGGCGATTGGATCAGCGACACGCGCGAAGGCCTGACCATCAACGATGCGACCAGCGCGGTATTTGCTTATGAAATGCCATGGGACAAACTCGATGTCACAACCTTTAGCTGGCAAAAAGTGCTGGGCGGTGAAGGCGGGCACGGCGTTATCATCCTTGGCCCACGCGCGGTCGAACGGTTGACCAGCTACACGCCTGCTTGGCCCCTGCCCAAAATTTTCCGCCTGACCAAAGGCGGCGAGCTGATCGACGGTATATTTAAGGGCGAAACGATCAACACCCCGTCAATGCTGGCGGTCGAAGATGTGATTTTTGCGCTGGAATGGGCACAGTCGGTTGGCGGCCTATCGGGCATGATCGCCCGCAGCAATGCCAATGCCGCCGCGCTCGATGCGATTGTTCAGGGCCGTGACTGGCTGGGCCATTTGGCCGCCGATCCCGCCACCCGCTCGGCCACTTCTGTCTGCTTGACGGTGGCCGGGGCAGACAGCGATTTCATTAAAAAAATGGCCGGATTGCTGGAGGCTGAAAACGCCGCTTATGATATTGCCGGATACCGTGATGCCCCCGCCGGGCTGCGCATCTGGTGCGGCGCAACGGTGGACACTGCCGATATTGAAGCGCTCGGCCCATGGCTCGATTGGGCCTATCAGGAAACAAAGCAAGCGTAAGTAAAAGTTCGTTATCCCTGCAAAAGTAGGGATCAAACTCCTACTATAGATAGGCCGCGATACCGGGCGATGAATTTCCGTATTCGCGGCTAGACGAAAGAGACACTCATGACGAAACCTAAAGTACTTATCTCTGACAGCATGGACCCCAATGCGGCGCGTATTTTTGAAGACCGCGGCTGCGATGTCGATGTGATTACCGGCGAAACACCCGAACAGCTTATGGCGCGGATCGGCGAATATGACGGCCTTGCCATTCGCAGCTCGACAAAGGTGACCGCAGCGATTTTGGATGCGGCAACCCGTTTGAAAGTGATTGGCCGCGCCGGTATCGGCGTCGATAATGTCGATATTCCCGCCGCTTCGTCCAAGGGCGTTGTGGTGATGAACACACCCTTCGGCAACAGCATTACAACGGCCGAACACGCGATTGCGTTGATGTTTGCGCTCGCCCGGCAATTGCCAGAGGCGGACCATTCGACACAGGCGGGCAAGTGGGAAAAAAACCGCTTCATGGGTGTTGAACTGACCGGCAAGACTTTGGGCTTGATCGGTGCGGGCAATATTGGCGGCATCGTGGCCAGCCGCGCCCTGGGCCTGAAGATGAAAGTGGTTGCATTTGATCCGTTCCTGACGGCGGACCGCGCGGTTGAAATGGGTATTGAAAAAGCAGAACTGGATGATCTGCTCGCCCGCGCCGATTTCATCACTTTGCACACACCGCTGACCGATCAAACGCGCAATATCCTGTCAAAGGACAATCTGGCGAAAACCAAAAAAGGCGTGCGGATCATCAACTGCGCCCGCGGCGGTTTGATTGACGAAGCGGCGTTGAAAGAGGCGCTGGATAGCGGCCATGTGGCAGGCGCGGCGCTCGACGTGTTTGAAACCGAACCGGCAAAAGAATCGCCCTTATTCGGCACGCCGAACTTTATCTGTACGCCGCATCTGGGCGCATCGACCAACGAGGCGCAGGTCAATGTTGCGCTTCAGGTGGCCGAACAAATGGCCGATTATCTGGTCAATGGCGGCGTCACCAATGCGCTCAATATGCCAAGCCTGAGCGCGGAGGAAGCACCGAAGCTGAAACCCTATATGGCATTGGCCGAACAATTGGGGTCGTTGGTCGGGCAATTGTCGCATGGCAATCTGACCAAGATCGCGGTCGAGGTTGAAGGCGCCGCGGCAAAGCTGAATATCAAACCGATTACCGGCGCGGTACTGGCGGGCTTTATGCGCCGCTATTCCGATACAGTGAATATGGTCAACGCGCCATTCCTCGCAAAAGAGCGTGGGCTTGATGTGCGCGAAGTGCGCCATGATCGGGAGGGCGTTTACCACACGCTCGTCCGCGTCACGGTTCAGACGGTCGGCGGCGAGCGGTCGGTGGCTGGCACACTTTTTGGCAATAGCAGTCCGCGCCTAGTGGAGCTATTCGGCGTTAATGTCGAGGCCGATCTGGCGGGCGACATGCTCTACATCGTTAACGAGGATGCGCCGGGTTTCATCGGTCGTCTTGGTTCGACATTGGGTGAAGCCGCGATCAACATCGGCACTTTCCATCTGGGGACGACAACAGGCAGGTGGGGTCGCG
>JAAURJ010000002.1 GCA_012032285.1 Sphingomonadales bacterium | reverse complement strand
GCCAAAGGTGATAATGATGCCCGCCTCCATCTCCTCCATTTGCGCGCGCTGCGACCAAAGAAATTTTCGGCGGCATTATTGCAAAACCAATCTGCCCATTCCGATCAATGAGCAGCATGGGCAGCGGGATATTATCCAGTATCTGCTGTTTATCGGGACGCATCAGCACGGTCATGGCCAATTGGTCAGGCCGCTTTGCGCGACAAAAATGGCTCGTAAAAGCGGGACAGCTCGTCCATCACCATAGCCGCATCATCAATACGGTTTACATGATTGCGAAATTCGGCTGATCCAGTCAGGCCCTTAGTATACCAGCCAATATGCTTGCGGGCGCAGGGCACACCTACTTGCGGGCCATAATGGTCGATCATCGCCTGATAATGTTCGATGATAAGTTCATATTGCTCCTCAATAGAGGGGTCGGTAAGCTCTACTCCGGTAGCAAACCAGTGCATCATCTGCCCAAGTAACCATGGCTTGCCATAGGCTCCGCGGCCAACCATCACCCCGTCTGCGCCCGATTTTTCAAGCGCTGTAACCGCATCGTGAATTGCGCAAATATCGCCATTGACGATCACAGGCAGTGTCACCGCATCCTTTACATTACGTACAAATGCCCAATCGGCGCTGCCCTTATACATTTGGTTGCGGGTGCGGCCATGGACGGTGATCATTTTTGCCCCCAGATCCTCGGCAATATGGGCCAGTTCCGGCGCATTAAGACTAGCATGGTCCCAGCCCATACGCATCTTAACAGTCACCGGCACTGATACCGCCTTCACCGTAGCCTCAATCAGACTGGCCGCAAGTTCAAGGTCACGCATTAGCGCCGAACCGGCGTGACCGTTCACAACTTTTTTGACAGGACAACCCATATTGATGTCGATGATTGCAGCCCCCATATCTTCGTTCAGCTTTGCCGCTTCGGCCATAGATTGGGGGTCACAGCCCGCCAGCTGCATTGATACAGGCTCCTCCACCGCATCCCAGGCGGCTTTTTGGATGGATTGCCGCGTTTCGCGGATCATCGCCTGGCTTGCGATCATTTCGGTCACGTTCAGGCCGGAACCATAGCGGCGAACAAGCTTACGAAACGGCAGATCCGTCACGCCAGTCATCGGAGCCAATATCACCGGGCTTTCGATCGTGATCGGGCCGATTTGGATGGGATTTAATTTCATCATTGCCATAATGCCTAAAAATTAGGCACGCCCTTAGCCTCATTATACTTGGCGGGCAAGGCCTGTCTGGTTAAAGCCGCTTCATGGACACTCGGATGAATATCACAGCGATCATCGTGGCAGCGGGCAGCGGCAGCCGTGCGGGCGGCAATTTGCCAAAGCAATATCGGCTGCTGCGCGGCAAGGCGATGCTGCGTCACAGCTATGAGGCCTTTGCTGCACATAAAGGTATTGGCCGTATCATGGTGGTTATTGGTGAGGGACAAGAAAAGCAGGCGTCACAAGCGCTGTCCGGGTTGAAACAGCCTATTTTTGTTACAGGTGGGGCAACAAGGCGGGACAGTGTCCGCAATGCGCTTAACCATCTTTGTGATACCCCGCCAAGCCATGTTTTGATCCACGATGCGGCGCGGCCATTCCTCTCGTCCAAGGTGATAGACGACCTTCTATCTGCATTGGCAGTAAAGCCCGGCGCAGTTCCAGTATTACCTGTTGTCGATAGCTTAGCAAAAGGCAGGGTGGATGATAATATTTCTGTCATGGGCCAAACAGTGGCACGCGACAATTTATGGCGCGTCCAAACACCTCAGGGATTTGATTTTAATGCTATCTACGCCGCGCACAAAAAATGGGATTCAGGCCAAGAGGCCAGCGATGATGCCCGCATGGCGATGGCGGCGGGATATGATGTAGCGCTCATCCCCGGCGATGAGGCGCTCGCCAAATATACATTTGCAGAGGATTTTAATGATATGGCTATGAACAATGCCAGTCTGGCCCGCTTTCGCTGCGGCACGGGTTTTGATGTGCATAAACTTGTGCCCGGAGAGGATCTATGGCTGTGCGGGCTGAAGCTTGATCATAGCCATGGCCTGTCGGGACATAGCGATGCGGATGTTGCACTCCACGCGGTCACCGACGCGATTTTGGGAGCGGCGGCGCTGGGCGACATTGGCGATCATTTTCCGCCCGATGAAGCCTGCTGGCGCGGAGCATCTTCTGATCAATTTGTTGCCCATGCTGTGCAATTGGCAGCAGATAAGGGCTATAGCCTGTCCAATATTGACCTGACCATCATATGCGAAGCGCCGAAAATTGGTCCCCATAAGGCCGCCATGCGCGAAAGGTTGGCAGCAATAGCGGGATGCGATGTTGATATGATATCGGTCAAGGCCACAACGACTGAGCGGTTGGGCTTTACGGGACGCGGCGAAGGTATAGCGGCGCAGGCGATAGCAACGCTGTTCAGAGCGGAATAAGGGCGGTGGACACTTTCTTCCCCGATCACATATGGGCGGTGGCGCAAAAGGTCATCACCGAAAATGCCCGGCTTGGCCGCAAGCTTGCGACTGCTGAAAGCTGCACTGGCGGGCTGGTCAGCGCTGCCCTCACTGAAATAGCGGGCAGCAGCGCGGTGTTCGAATATGGCTTTGTCACCTACGCGAATGAAGCGAAAAACAGTCAATTGGGCGTGCCTGAAGATATATTGGCAGATTATGGCGCGGTGTCAGAGGAAACCGTACGGCTGATGGCATTTGGCGCACTGCGAGCGAGCTGTGCTGACGCAGCGGTGGCGATCAGCGGTATTGCGGGGCCGGGCGGCGGAACATCTGTTAAGCCAGTGGGCACTATTGTCTTCGCGCTTGGGCAAAGGGGGCAAGCTGTTGAAGAAATTTATGCCAAGCGTATCATATTTGGCAGCAATCTGTCGCGCAGCGCGATACGCACCGCCGCAGCGGCCTATGCGTTGGAACTGCTATTGCCGCCTAATCCGTAAAGCGCATCCGCGCGGGCAATGAAGGCACCGGTCATTTTGCGCAGGGCGCTGTCAAAAAACTGCCCTGCCATGGCTTCAAAAATAGCATTGCGGAACGCAAAATCGACGGTGAAATCAACCACAGAGCCGCCGCCCGCTATATCTTCAAATATCCACTTATTATGCAAATGCTTCATCGGCCCATCAAGATAATCGACTACAATCGAGGATTTGGGCACTTTAAGCACGCGCGAGGTAAAAGTTTCTCTCAACGATTTGAAGCCGACAATCATATCGGCCAGCATTTCGCGGTCGTTTTCTTGCCGAACTCGGATCGCGCTCACCCAAGGCAGGAATTGCGGGTAGCGACGCACATCGGCGACTAAATCATACATTTGCGCGGCGCTATGCGGTAATTGGCGGCGTTCGTGATGGCTGGGCATGGGCGTGCGATACTTTAGGACGTCGCAGCTTTGGTCAGTTTCGCCTCACGCGCCGCCTTCATCTTGGCAAAATCTTCCCCGGCATGATAGCTGGAACGGGTCAGCGGGCTAGAGGCGACCTGAAGAAAACCTTTCGCTCGCGCGATAGCCGCATAGGCATCAAAAGCTTGCGGTGTAACAAAGTCAATCACCTTGGTATGGCGCGGTGTAGGCTGCAGATATTGACCCATGGTCAGGAAATCAATATCGGCGCTACGCATATCGTCCATCACCTGATGTACTTCCATCCGCTCTTCGCCCAGGCCCAGCATGATACCCGATTTGGTGAAGATTGATGGATCATGCCGCTTCACATTTTCCAACAAACGGATCGACGCATAATAGCGGGCTCCCGGTCGGATCATAGGGTAGAGTCGCGGCACGGTTTCCAGATTGTGATTATAAACATCGGGCCGCGCGGTAACGATGGCCTCGACAGCGGCTTCTGATTTGTTGCGGAAATCAGGAGTAAGGATTTCGATCGTCGTGTCCGGTGTATTGCGGCGCAGCGCTTCGATAACTTTAACAAATTGACTAGCCCCGCCATCGGGCAGGTCATCTCTGTCTACCGAGGTAATGACAATATGTTCCAGCCCCATTTGGGCAGCCGCAACCGCGACGTGTTCAGGCTCCAGAGGATCAACCAATTTGGGCATACCGGTTTTAACATTGCAAAAGGCGCAGGCCCGTGTGCAAACATCGCCCAATATCATAACCGTAGCGTGCTTTTTGGTCCAGCATTCGCCAATATTAGGACATGCGGCTTCTTCGCACACCGTATTCAGGTTTAAATCGCGCATCAATTTGCGCGTTTCGTTAAACCCCTGACTGGTTGGTGCTTTCACCCTGATCCAATCGGGTTTGCGGGTTTTGGGCGCACGGGCCTCTTCACTTGCGATGCGTGTTTGTTCATTCATGACTGCGCACATAACGCCGACTTGTTCGCTTGCCAATGCCTAGCGGGATGCTAATGCAAGCTACGCAATTGCTCTTTTGGAAATCATCAATGATTGTCGATACACTGACCTCCCCGATAATCCTGTTTTTTGTGCTTGGTTTTTTTGCGGCGCTCATCAAATCTGATCTGTCGATACCAGAGGCTTTCGGCAAAGCGATGTCGATTTACCTGATGGCTGCCATTGGCCTGAAAGGCGGGATAGAGGTAGCCGAGGCAGGATTTAGCGTACAGCTAGCATGGGCCGCACTCGCTGGATTGGGGTTAAGCTTTCTTTTGCCCGTTCCAGCTTATTTTCTACTCGTCCGTTTTGGCGGGCTAAAACCCGTTGATGCAGGCGCGGTCGCCGCTCATTACGGCTCGGTCAGCGTGGTAACCTTTGTCACCGCACAGGAAATATTGACTGGGCGCGGATTGGAACCGGCGGGTTATATGGTTGCCATTATGGCATTGATGGAAACGCCAGCGATCATCAGCGGCTTGTTATTACTACAAGGCAAAAAAGCGCCAACGCCGGGTGTTCCAAAGCAGAGCACGACCAAGTTACTGCATGAGGTTTTTTCGAACGGGTCGGTTATTCTTTTGGTCGGAGCATTTTTGATTGGCATGGTCGCTGGCAAGGATGGGTTTGCCCCGGTGAAGCCGCTTTTCGACACAGGATTTCGCGGCGTGCTATGTCTTTTTCTGCTTGATATGGGGCTTGTCGCGGCGCGGCGGCTTATCCAATCGCGTAAGCTTACTTTACCGCTGATTGTGCTTGCCATTGCCATGCCGGTCATGAACGGAATGATTGGTGCGGCTTTGGGGGTCGCAATCGGCCTTGATCCGGGATCAGCCGCAATATTGGCCGTCCTTGCCGCCAGCGCATCCTATATAGCCGTCCCCGCCGCGATGCGCCTTGCGGTGCCTGAGGCAGACCCTGGCGTCTATTTATCCATGTCATTGGGTATCACATTTCCGTTCAACATCATCTTTGGCATAACGATATATGCAGCGATGGTGCAGATGATGCTATAAGGAATAGGAGGGAATATGGTTGATACAGTTATCCGAAAACGTATCGAAATAGTGATCGATACCCCGTTAATACCGATCATCATCAATATGATAAAGGCGGTCGATATATCAGGATGGAGCGTTATTCATGTGGATTCAGGAGGTGGGCGCGATGGCGAATGGCAACATGATGATGTTACCGGCGCAGCGGCAAAATCAATATTGCTGGCCATTGCCTCGGATGAAAAAGCACAGGCGCTGGTCGACCGGATCGAACCCATATTGGAAACGCATCGTTTGTTGCTGACGGTCGGTAATGTACAGGTGATAAGAGGAGACAAATTTTAATGCCTGAATTTGCGCATTTGCTAAAAGGATATAAGCGCTTTCGATCAAATGGATATATTCAGCAAAAAGGGCGATATGACGCTTTGGCGAGCGATGGTCAGTCACCACCCATTATGATCATTTCTTGCTGCGACAGCCGGGTCGATCCGGCGACGATTTTCGACACAGTACCGGGACAGGTTTTTGCGCTGCGCAATGTTGCCAATCTGGTTCCGCCTTATGAAACGGGCGGCGGTCGCCATGGTGCTTCAGCAGCAATTGAATTTGGCGTAACCGGCCTTAATGTCAGACATATTGTGGTTTTGGGCCATGGCCAATGCGGAGGGATAAAGGCGGCTTTACAGGGCGGCGATCTGGGCGAGCCGGGGCAAAGCTTTATTGATGACTGGATGTCGATCATTGACGACGCCCGCGACGGCGTGGTGGCATCTTGCTGCGACGATCCGCAGCGGGCATTGGAAATGGAATCGGTAAAGGTGAGCATCGCTAATTTGCGAACTTTCCCTTTCATAGCACAGCGTGAAAAGGCTGGAACATTAAAGCTACACGGCGCATGGTTTGCAATTGCCGAGGGGCGCCTTCATGTCCTCAACGAAGCCAGCGGGGAGTTTGAGGCACAGGAATGACCGAAACCGCTCTGCCCGATTATTATAATGACCTTGTGGCCATCCTGCACCATATTGAGGAGGTGCTGGCTGAAGGCGCGGCCGACCGGAATGTGGCGGCGCACCATCGATTGTTGCCAATCTGGATGAAGATGGTGGCCCTTCGCAGCGTGTTATGATCCTGCGCGAGAGCGATTGGCGGGCGCAGCGGCTGCGTTTCCATACCGACATTCGCAGTACCAAGATTGCACAGCTGGAGACACGCAAACAAATGTCCGTTTTGATTTATGACGAAGCGGCCAAATTGCAATTGCGGTTGTCGGGTACAGCATGGGTCGAAGCGTCAGCGGAGGCCGACACTGCATGGCAGATGTCAACACCCTTTGCCCGGCGATGCTATATGGCGGATGTGGCCCCCGGAACGGTTGTTGATACACCTACATCTGGCCTGCCGTCATGGATTGAGGGAAGGAAACCTGATGAAGCGCAGCTAATCCATGCCCGCGACAATTTCGCGGTGCTTTTATTTTTCATTTGATCATATTGATTGGCTCTATCTCGCCAATGCCGGTCACAGGAGGGCAAGATTCCTGTTTGATCATAAGAGTAAGATATGGTCCGGGATATGGTTGTCACCTTGACGGCCAGAATTATTACCCGGTTTTGACATCCAAGCTTATTATGGTAGCCCACCTGCCATGCAAACAGGAACCATTATCAGCCTCGCTCTCTATTTCATTCTTATGATCGCCATTGGCCTTTATGCTTGGCGCAAATCAACGGGGAATAGTGAGGAATATATGCTGGGCGGACGGCAGTTATCTCCGGCTGTTGCAGCATTATCGGCTGGGGCTTCGGATATGTCGGGCTGGCTATTGCTAGGGCTTCCGGGCGCATTATATGCCGCAGGGCTTATCGAGGCGTGGATTGGTATCGGGCTTTTTGCAGGGGCGCTTGCCAACTGGATCATTGTGGCCCCTCGCCTTCGTGAACAAACGGAAAGTTGCGGCAATGCGCTAACTATTCCCGAATTTCTCGCCAACCGCTTTCCCGACAAAGCCATAGCGTTGCGGGTGATATCTGCCATCATCATCGTTCTGTTTTTCTCTGTATACACGGCCGCTGGATTGGTTGGCGGCGGCAAACTATTTGTAAGCAGTTTTGCGAGCCTGTTCGATATAGCGGGCATTGGCGACTATATGCTGGGCATTTATATCACCGGCGGCGTGGTCGTCGCCTATACTATGTTTGGTGGTTTTTTGGCGGTGTCGCTGACCGATTTTGTGCAAGGTTGCATCATGGTTGTTGCGCTCGTCCTTATGCCTGCTGTCATCCTATATGATGATGGGGGCTGGGCAACGGCGAATGCGACGCTGACCAGCATCGATCCAGATTATCTCAGCCTGACCAAAGGGCTCACCTTTTTAGGATTTCTGTCTGCGGTCACATGGGGCTTGGGCTATTTCGGGCAGCCGCATATCATCGTGCGCTTTATGGCGCTGCGCAGCGTTAAGGATGTTCCGACAGCACGCAATATCGGTATGACTTGGATGGGTGTTGCCCTGATAGGTGCCATTGGTGTCGGTATATTGGGCCGTGCTTATATTGAGCAAAATGTCATACCGCTATCGGATCCAGAAACCATCTTTATCTTGTTAGCCAATTTGCTTTTCCACCCGTTAATCACCGGATTTTTGCTCGCTGCGTTGCTGGCCGCAATCATGAGCACGATCAGTTCGCAGCTGCTGGTGGCTTCTAGTTCATTGACCGAAGATTTTTACCGTCTCTTCCTGCGTAAAAAGGCGAGCGAAAAGGAAATGGTAACAGCGGGACGATTGTGCGTTTTGGCTGTAGCGATTGTTGCCGCAATCATTGCTGCCGACCCGGACAGTCAAGTGCTCGGGCTTGTCGCCAATGCATGGGCCGGTTTTGGTGCAGCATTTGGTCCGCTGATCCTGCTGTCGCTGACATGGAAAAATGATCAGGCGCGGGCGCAGTAGCAGGTCTTGTAACCGGCGCACTTGTCGTTACGCTATGGATAGGGCTTGGCTGGAACAGCAAGCTTTATGAGATTGTGCCCGGTTTTGCCGCTGCTATGATTGCTATTGTTGCGGTCAGCAGCATGAGGCCTGCGAATGAATAATCACGCTTTCCACTGGACCATCTTAAGCTTTGCCAGCTTGTCTACGGCGATATGGTCTTTACGGACCTCGTCAAAGGTCGGCGTGCCTTGCAACAAACCGACATTAAGCTTTGCGTCAAGCAGAACGCATTCGCCCGCAGCCAATTCTACATCATAGTCAAGCGCAGCAGACTTGCTTCCGCTCGCCATTTGAGCATTGACGCTGTGTTTTCCCGGCTCCAGTTCGGTCATCAGGAAATATTTGGACCGGATCTGGCTGTTGAGCGTACGATTGATGGTGATATTCATCCCCTGTTGCCCGCCGACAAAACCGTCGCGCATGACATATATACGCGATTTGCCTCCAGACGCTTTGAATAGCTTTGCTTCGGCTGTGGCCTCTACACTGGACAGCTCGCCCGATTTGTTACGCATCAAGATAACGACAACAAAAATAAGTAAAGGGATCAAAAGGACAAGGCCAATGATCGGATATTGAAGGCCAAGAAAGATACCTATCAACCCGGCAACAGCAAAAAATATAACATTTCGGTTGGTCATCTTCATGGTCATAACTCCGTTTGGATGCAGATATGGGTTTTTGGTTTATCTTGTCATTTTCTTATAGCTTGTGCGGCTTGGCCGTGTGGCTTCTTCGCCAAGGCGTTCAATCTTATCCTCTTCATAGCTTTCGAAATTGCCTTCAAACCATTCGACATGGCTATCACCTTCAAAAGCAAGTATGTGTGTAGCGAGACGGTCAAGAAAGAAACGGTCGTGGCTGATAACCACGGCGCATCCGGCGAAGCTTTCCAGCGCCTCTTCCAATGCGGACAGCGTTTCGACATCCAGATCGTTTGTCGGTTCGTCCAGCAACAAGACATTACCGCCTTGTTTCAACATTTTGGCCATATGCACCCGGTTCCGCTCACCGCCTGATAACTGCCCGACCTTTTTCTGCTGATCTGTACCCTTAAAGTTAAAGGCACCAACATAGGCGCGGGTGGGCATTTCGTGCTTTCCGACTTTCATAAAGTCGGCGCCATCGGAAATTTCTTCCCAGACATTTTTATTTGGATCAAGGTCATCGCGGCTCTGGTCAACAAAGCCAAGCTTTACAGTGTCGCCAATATCGACGTCGCCGCTATCGGGCGTTTCCTGTCCGGTGATCAGCTTGAACAACGTCGATTTACCCGCGCCATTGGGACCGATTACACCAACTATGCCGCCTTGTGGTATGGTGAAAGACAAATTTTCAAACAGCAATTTATCGCCATATGCCTTGCTGACATTTTTGACTTCAATCACTTTGCTGCCCAACCGTTCGGGTGTTTGTATGACAATCTGTGCCTTACCAGGAGTGCGGTTTTCCTGTGCCTCAATAAGCTGATCAAAGCTTTTTATACGCGCCTTGGACTTGGTCTGCCTTGCCTTGGGGCTTTGCCTTATCCATTCCAGTTCGTCTTTAATCGCTTTTTGCCGTCCGCTTTCCTCTCTGGCCTCTTGCTCTAGTCGCTTGGCCTTCTTCTCCAGATAAGTGGAATAATTGCCCTCATAAACAAAATAGCGTCCGCGATCGAGTTCCAGTATCCAGCTAACTACATTGTCCAGAAAATAGCGGTCGTGGGTGACGAGGATCACATTGCCTTTATAGTCAGACAAATGTTTTTCTAACCAAGCGACGCTTTCGGCATCCAAATGGTTGGTCGGTTCGTCCAGAAGCAATATGTCTGGTTTTTCGAGCAAAAGACGGGTCATTGCCACGCGGCGTTTTTCCCCGCCCGACAAATTGGTTACAGGGCTGTCACCCGGCGGACAGCGCAGCGCCTCCATCGCCAATTCCAAATGGCTATCGAGTGACCAGCCATCAACCGCATCAATTTTTCCTGAAGGCTTCCCATTTCTTCCATAAGTGCGTCAAAATCGGCGTCGGCGGGTGGGTCGCCCATCAACATTGAAATTTCGTTGAAACGGTCAATCATGTCGGCAACAGGCCGAACACCATCCATAACATTTTCTTTTACCGTTTTGCTTTCGTCAAGCTGCGGTTCCTGCGCCAGATAGCCGACGGTTATATTTTCACCCGGCCAAGCTTCACCGGTAAATTCGGTGTCGATGCCTGCCATGATCTTCATCAGGGTAGATTTACCCGTTCCATTGGGGCCAACAATGCCAATTTTTGCATCGGGATAAAATTGCAGGTTGATATTATTGAGCACCGGCTTGCTCGCGCCGGGGAAGGTTTTGCTCATATTTTTCATTACAAAACTATATTGGGCGGCCATAGGGGTTCCTTAAGCTTAGAGGGGCGGCAGATAGGCGCCGATGTTCGGAATATGGCAAAGCCCCTAGCGTCCGCAAGCCTGCCCCGCAAGTTTTGCTTTTCATTACTGCTTTTGACGGTAATGTTTGGGCATGAAAAAAACTGATTTATTGTTCACTGGCCTCTTTTTGCTATCAATGGGCCTTATTACACCTGCCATCGCTGATCCCGTGCATGATGCCTTGTATAAGGATGAGGTGGCTTGGGACATTGTAGAAGGTTTGACGACAGAGGTTGGGCCTCGTCAGGCCGGAACAGAAGCGGAAACAAGGGCGCGGATATGGTCGCTTGCGAAACTCAAAATGTTAGGTTTTGATAATGTCAGGATTGAAAATTATCAAATGCCGACTTGGGTGCGCGGAGAGGAAAGCGCTGAGGTCTTATCCCCCTTCCCGCAAAAGCTTGCCGTTACTGCCCTAGGTAATAGTGGAAGCACTAGCGCGAACGGACTTGAGGCGGAACTGGTTTATTTTGATAACCTGGCAGAGCTGCAGGCGGTGGATGACGACCAGCTGAAAGGCAAAATCGCCTTTGTAAACCATGCTATGCAGCGCACACAGGATGGCAGCAGCTATGGCGCATTTGGCGGCGCTCGCTTTATCGGTCCCAATGTCGCGGCCCAAAAAGGTGCTGCGGCGATTGTTATCCGTTCTGCCGGAACCGATTATCACCGCAATCCGCATACCGGAAACACCAATTTTGAAACAGGCGTTACACCTATTCCGGCAGGCGCATTGTCGCTGCCAGATGCCGAAAATCTTCTCCGTATGATCAAGCGCGGAAAGCCGGTGATGTTAAAACTGATCCTAACACCCCAAAATATCGGAATGCAGCCATCGGGCAATGTTATTGCCGAGGTGAAGGGCAGCACCGACCTGCCCCCCATCGTCATCGCTTGTCATCTGGATAGCTGGGATTTGGGCACCGGTGCATTCGATGATGCTGCGGGGTGCGGTATTATAACCGCGGCGGCATTAAAGGTAAAAGAAACAGGAATGCCCAAACGCACCATTCGCCTGCTATGGGCGGGCGCAGAGGAAGTCGGCATTTGGGGCGGCAAGGCCTATGGCGAAAAATATAAAAATCAACCGCACGCACTGGCTATGGAATCGGATTTTGGTGCAGACCGTATTTGGCGCGTAGATTTCAAATTGCCGGTCAGCGCGGAGCAATTGGGTAATGATATCGCAGCTGCGCTTGCACCGCTGGGCATCTCTAGGGGGACTCAGCCTGCTGGCGGCGGCGCGGATGTGGGGCCAATTATAGCCGCGCAGAATCTAGCGATCATTGATTTGCAACAGGATGGCACACGCTATTTTGACCTGCATCATACCCCTGATGATACACTCGATAAGGTGGATAAGATGCAGCTGCGGCAAAATGTCGCTGCTTGGACGGCGGTACTTGGCCTTGTTGCCAATTATGAAGGCAGTTTGGCTTTGGATAGCAAACTATGAAATATCCGGCCATTGCGCTGTGCCTAATACTTGCCGCCTGTTCGGAGGGCGGAACCGATCTTGATCCCACTTCAACCAGCGCAGAAGTGGCCGCCGAAGCAAAGAATATTGAAGATGCAGCGGGCAAGGCCGCCGCGTTGGTCGAGGCCGACGCCAATGCCGAAATCACCGCGCAGGAAATTGCCGCGCAAAAGGAACGGCAATCCGGTTGTGCTGCGGACAATAACAAAGCCATTACGGAATAAGCATATATTGGGAAAAATGGTCGGGGAGACAGGATTCGAACCTGCGACCCTCTGGTCCCAAACCAGATGCGCTACCAGGCTGCGCTACTCCCCGACGTGGAAGTCCCCTAATGCGGGGAATGAATAAAGGCAAAGCAAAATTGCCCTATCCGGTAATTTATTCCCAATTGCCCAATGATACACCATTTATTTTGGTGGGCCCGGAGGGACTCGAACCCCCGACCTAGCCGTTATGAGCGGCCAGCTCTAACCAACTGAGCTACAGGCCCGATACCAAAATTATCGGGTAATAATACTACCGAGCAGCGCCGATAGCGGAAGCGGTTGCTTTATGGCAAGTGGCAATATGCGATTGATCCCGATTATATCTGCTATCCATCAAAAAAATGCCGCCTTAACCTCGCGCGCCGAAATCGGTTTGACGCCCTTTTTTTCTAGATATTCGAAAATAACGTGCCACCAATTATAGAAATTTTCTAAATCCTCTGCATTGCGCACATAATTGGTATGGCCTGCCTCCAATGAAGGCGAGTGGAAGGAAAAGTTCAAGATCGGAACGCCCTCTTCCAAAGCGCAGTCAATACCCTCAATCGCCTTTGCCAGAGGAATTCCCTCAGGCGTAAGCGCAATACGTTCAAGCAGTCCTGTTCGCGCCATAATCGACCGGGATGTGCCAGAGGACAGCATATCACGGAAAACTGTAACGCCCTTTTTACGGAAAATACCCCGAAATACCGTTGTAATCGGCAATTCCAGAACTCTCCCTGTTCGCAGCCAATAAGGTGCTAGCGGAGAATCAAAATAATCCGGCCCGCCTTGAGCGGAATAATCAAAATGCGCCCGCACCGATGTATCTATCTTTATTCCTAATTCCTGAAGAATTCCGGCTGTCGCGTTACCAGCACCATAGCGACCCGCCCGGTAGATATCAGGATTGAGTTTGAAATTATTACGGATCGCCTGGTGTAAAATTAGCAGCTTTTCGCGTTCCAACTCCGGGTTTAAATTGCAGGCATAGCTATTGCTTAGGTTAAGCGCTTCATCAAAGGGCGGGTTGACCCATGGGTGGAGCTGAACGCCAATATCAGCGCGGCCATCATGCGCAAAGCTGCCCAGTAAATCGACCGCCTTGCCGTCATTGGCAACAGGGTAGTCAACAAGATAGGCTGGTTTTGATCCATGAAAATCGCACATTTCCTGAAATCTGCCAATCGCTCCAATATGGCGCGTGCCATGGGCATCGCGCGAAAAGGGCGCGTTCCAGTCAAACTCTTCTTCGGTATCAACGGTGATCAAGAAACGGGGGCCGCCCAAGTTCGCGCAATCCACAAATTGAGGGCCGGACAGGGTTTCGGCTATTGCATTCATCGCAAAGTGCCCCCTTTGCCAAACATGATCAGTCCTTTTCTTTGCCCCTATATTGCGCGCCTGAATCCAAGCTTGCAGGTAATATCAATATCAGGCTTTCCTTGTGAAAGCGTAAATCGCCGTTCACATTCCGCGCCAAATTACGCACAAGCCTTAACGAAAAACCCAAACCAAGCAAAGGTGCGCTTTGATTATCATCCCGTTCGGCCGGAAGCGAACCCAAAAGCTCTTCCTCGCTAAGCCCCGCTAATTTACGCGGTAAAGACAGGGTGAATTTATTGACGGTTTGATGTCCGCGCTCGGTATAAAAGCGCCCTGACAGCTGCTCGTCTGTATCACAGCCGATCATTACCGCCGATAAAAGCCGGGAAAAAAGCCGTTCGGCCAAATTGCTGTCAATTGCGAAAGGGCGCACCGGATCGGCCTTTGCCAGATTGAGCGTCACTGACAAGGTATCACTTAAACCATGCAGCCGTTCGGCCAGTCTATTTGCCAGCCAATTACATTCGGTTATACCCGATCCCGCATCATAGCGGCCCGATTCAATGTTGGCCGCCATGGCAAGATCATCGAAACCGGACAACAATCTTTTGGCATCCTGCACAATATCCTGCGCAATATGACGATATTCACGCGATACCGGGCCGAATAGTTGCTGTTCAATAATTTCCGAAAAGCCGATTATTGCCCCCAATGGTGTGCGCAATTCATGCACAAGCTGTTGCAATTGATCGCTATTCTGGACGGGCCGGTCTATTTGCGGGCTTTCGGCCACATTCGGTCGCCGCAATAGCCCGCGATAGCCGCAAAAACGGCCGCTATTGCTGTCAAAAAAGGGCGTAGCCATGATCCGCCACTCGCCCTCAATTGCCGGCGCACCGCATAGCCGCATTCGCGCATTTTCGAGCGGCATTCTTTGGCGGAATGCTGCGGCACCATAGGCGTCGGGACCGGGGCTATCGTCAAACGCAGGCTCTGCAATGCCAATGCCCACCAAAGCGCCGCGCGGTGCACCCTCTACCCAGCAAACTGTGCCCATTTCATCGGTTTCAAACCGAATTTCCTTAATTTCTGACTGATTTATGGCATCAAGGTTGAAAGGTTCCGGTGTGGGCTTGATCTCAGCCTGCTCTTCACGGTCTTTTCGTAGGCGTTCAATGCGTTCGACAATTTCGCCAATTCGCATTTTTTCAGAGCGTAATTTGGGCTTTGCATCGCCATTACCAATGTCAATCGAAGAAACGGAAACTTCCACTTTAGCCGGCCGCGGCAAAGCAAAGTCCGCTGCGGACCAATACCGCAATGCCCGCTGGGTCTTTGGCCCCAGATCGGACCTATTCCTTAAAAACCCGCGTGCGCGAACAGGCAAATTCGGAATGATCGCAGCCCATTCCGCATCGGATAAATTCGCACCGGATATGGTAGCAGCGGCAACAGGAGCAAGATCGGCGGATAAAAGCTGAACCAAAGGCGCGGATTTGATCCTGCCTGATAAGGATTTGACGCTCGCCAACCGGTCCTCCATTTTGGTGTGGGGTAGCAGGCGGCGGGCCTGTTGCAGGCCGGATATGGCAACATCTTGGGGGAAATGACGAGGATTTTGTGATAATATATCAACAAGTTGACGCCATCTTGTCGCAACGCTTATAGTGTCATCCGCAGCATGGCTAAGGCTTGTTTGAAGGCGATCATCAAAGCGCAAGTTGAAATTCTTCCCAGTGATTCAGATTATGTTTATCACATTCAATAACCCGATTAACGGCCTGTCGATAGGGGGCAATTTGCCGCGTCACACTATGGGACAATTGCAATCTGATATAATATAATTATAAGGATGGGCAAATTTCATGAGGGAAATAACAACATCATGCCGAATTTGAACTTAGACCCGATAGATTTGAAGCTTTTGAAAGAACTTCAAGCGGACGGGCGTGTAACCAATGTCGATCTTGCCACCAAAGTTGGCCTGACCGCGCCGCCCTGTTTGCGGCGAATGCGGACATTGGAGCAATCGGGTGTGATCAAATCCTATCACGCGCATATTGATCCAGCGGCGCTTGGCTATACAATCACCGTTTTTGCTATGGTCAGCCTAAAAAGCCAGGCGGAAGAGGATTTGAGAGCGTTTGAGGACCATGTCCGTGCCTTGCCCGATGTGCGAGAATGCCATATGCTGAACGGCGAAATTGATTTTATTTTGAAAATTTTAGCCCGCGATCTTCAGTCATTTCAGGAACTGCTAACCTCTGAACTTACTTCTGCTCCTAATGTCAGCAGTGTAAAAACCTCTTTAACAATCCGTACGGCCAAGGATGAACCCGGTGTTCCGGTGCCTGACAGCATCTGATACAAAAAAGGGAACGGCGCGGGCCGCTCCCTTTGTCATTTGTCGGTACCGTCAATATGATGCTTAGCCGGCAGCTTTTGCAATTTGCTGGTCGATATATATCATCCAATACTCGCCCATTTCCATGCGTTTGGCATCGGTCAAGCGTGCCATTTCCGCTTTTGCCCCCGGCCAATCACCCTGCTTCGCTTTTGCAATGCCAAGGCGCATAATCGTCCGCTCGGATCTGTCTAAACCATCTTTATCGTTGATATTGGGTTTGGTTAGAGCCAACTCATAAAGGCTTTGTGCGGTTGCATATTTACCCTGACTGAAAAATGCATCGCCAGTAAGCGCAATCATGTTGCCCGACGAACTCGCCCGTGCCTCAGCCTCTGTACTTGGCAAAGTCCGGATATCTTCATCAACAAGGCCCGATGCCACAGCATAATTATCACCGATACCCGGATCACTTTTATCGATATAGCCGGCGCTAAGGCCTTCGTCCAAAACTGCTTTTGCTTCAACCGGGTAGCGGCGCGAACCAATGGATTCGATATAAAGCGAATATTCTAAAGGATATTTCATTGCCTGATTTTCGCGCATCAAGCGCATAATATCGACCGTTTGGGCCTCGTTCAAATTGGCCGAGCGCATATAAAGATTCAATGCATCGCGCCAATTGCTGGCATTTGGCTCCATCTTGATAAGCATTTTCATCCATTTATTGGTCGCTGCATTATCTTTCAAATTCAGCGCATAATTGGCCGCCTGCTTTAACTGATTGGCTGGAATCGCTTGCCCCGCTGCCATTTTGGCGTCAATGCTGCGTTGAATCCATGCCGCTGCTTCTGTATATTTTTTCTGCTGACCAAGGCTGGTGGCGATTAGCGATTCGATTTCTGATTTTCGGTATCCCGCCTCATAGGCTCCGATTAGCTTTGTTTCGGCCGCAGCAAAATCCTTGGCATCGTAATAAGCAGCGGCAAGTTCGAAATATATGGATTGTTTGGTTTCAGCTGAAGTGTAGCTGGATTCGAGCAACAAGTTATATCCTTCCTGACGAAGGGCGGTATCATTGGTTTTTGCGGCCAATTGAACAGCAAAAATACCTGCTTGATATTTGTCATCATCATTTTTGATAGCGGCCTTCGCGGCTGGCCAAGCGGCCTTTGCTTCTTCAAATTTATTCTCGACAAACGGGTTGACCGCAGGCGCATAGGCAGCCCGGAATTCAGGCGACAATTGCGGCCCACCGACATTTTTTGCGGCTTCGTCTTTCTTCTTGTCCTTTGCCGCATAGGCGGCAGGGGCAATGGCCATTGTGCCGATCATAAATGCTAGGGCAAATTTCGAAACTGGCTTCATTCAATTGTCTCCGTATTTGGGAAAAGGTTTTTCTGCGATATACAGCAATGTGCGCCAAAAGGCATATGATAATCTATGATAATACCATTTTTAGCCTGTTTCTGATGAATTGGGGTTGAATGGATATAAGCCGCCCTGCAAACAAGAAAAAAGGCGTAAGATATGCAAATGAGCAAGAAAATAGCTGTTGTGGTGGGGGCATCGGGCGGGATTGGCGCGGCTTTTATCGAGCAATTACGAATGGATAACAGTTTTAGCGAGGTGATCGGCTTAACCCGCAGCGGCGGTTTCGACATAGCCAAAGAAGACAGTATAGCTAAGGGTGCGTCCGACCTGAAAAAACGTGAAGTCGAAATCGGCTTAGTCATTGTTGCCACCGGCCTTTTGCATCGGCAAGAATGTCGGCCGGAGAAAAGCCTGCGTGATTTGGACGCTGACTGGATGGCAGAGAATTACCGCGTTAATGCCATTGGACCGGCGCTGGTGGCCAAACATTTCCTTCCGCTTATGCCGCGCAGGGAGCGATGCTTTTTCGCGGCCTTGTCAGCCCGCGTGGGTAGCATTTCGGATAACAGGTTGGGCGGATGGCATAGCTACCGTGCATCAAAATCAGCCCTTAATATGTTTATCCGCAACCTGTCTATCGAATGGCAGCGGAAAAATCCCGAAGCGATTATCACCGCGTTGCACCCGGGTACTGTTCAAACCCGCCTCAGCGAACCTTTCGGCGGAGGTAAATCAGCCCAAGGGCGTTTTTTACCCGGCGATTCGGCACAGCGGATGCTTTCAGTGCTATATGGCTTAAAACCAGAGCATTCCGGGCGGATTTTTGCCTATGACGGGCAGGAAATAATGCCCTGACAAGGCATAGCCTCTGAATCTGTGGATAAGCTGTAGAAAAATCAGATTTTAGCTTCTGCTTGCCTAGGCATATTGCGGCTTTTCGTTTAAGATCAAATTAATTTGGAAATATAAGGAAAACAGCGCGTGAGCGACGAAATGAACAGCAACGATCCATCCGATATAGCCCCGGTTGATATCGTCGATGAAATGAAATCAAGTTATCTTGATTACGCGATGTCGGTTATCGTCTCCCGCGCCCTGCCAGATGTGCGTGACGGGTTAAAACCTGTTCACCGTAGGATATTGTTCGCCAGTAAAGAAGGCGGCTTTGTCGCTGGGCGGCCTTACCGCAAATCGGCAAAGATCGTCGGCGATGTGATGGGCAATTATCACCCGCACGGCGATAGCGCCATTTATGATGCTCTGGCCCGTATGACCCAAGATTGGTCCATGCGCGTCCGCTTATTGATGGCCAGGGAAATTTTGGTTCCATGGATCCCGATCCGCCTGCTTCCATGCGTTATACAGAGGCACGGCTGGCCAAAGTAGCCAATAGCCTTTTGGATGATCTGGACAAGGATACAGTTGATTTTCAGCCCAATTATGACGGCAGCTTGGAAGAGCCACAGGTTTTGCCGGCCCGTTTTCCCAATTTGCTGGTCAATGGTGCGGGCGGTATTGCCGTTGGTATGGCAACCAACATCCCGCCGCATAATTTGGGGGAGGTGATTGCCGCCTCGCTTGCCTTTATCGACAATCCTAGGATTAGCGTGGATGAATTGATCGAATATGTCCCTGCGCCCGATTTTCCCACTGCCCCTCTGATCATGGGTCAGGGCGGTGCGCGCAATGCCTACCGCGATGGTAAAGGGTCGATCATGATGCGCGCCCGGCATGAAATTGAGGAAGGACGAGGCGACCGGCGGTCGATCGTGCTGACTTCTATTCCTTTTCAGGTTGGAAAATCGGGACTGGTTGAAAAAATCGCCGAAGCAGCAAAAGACAAACGTATTGAAGGTGTTTCCGATATTCGTGATGAAACCAGCCGCAAGGGTGTGCGGGTTGTCATCGATCTGAAGCGTGACGCCACCCCTGAAGTGGTGTTGAACCAGCTTTGGCGCCATACTCCGGCGCAATCCAGCTTCCCGGCAAATATGCTGGCGATTCGGGGCGGGCGGCCTGAAGTACTCAACTTGCGCGATATAATCGAAGCCTTTGTCCGATTCCGTGAAGAGGTCATCACCCGGCGCACCAAATATGAACTCGCCAAAGCCCGCGACCGCGCCCATATCCTGCTTGGCTTAGTCGTGGCGGTCAGCAATATGGACGAGGTTGTGCGGATCATTCGCGGGTCTTCCAGCCCCGCCGATGCCCGCGCCGCATTGCTCGCCCGTGAATGGCCAATAGGTGAAATCGCACCCTATATTCGTCTGGTTGAAGCGATCGAGACAGAAATTAGCGGGGATGTTTACAAGCTGTCAGAGTTACAGGTTCGGGCGATATTGGAACTTCGCCTGCACCGCTTGACCGCACTGGGCCGAGATGAAATTGGCAAAGAATTAAAAGAGCTTGCAGAGGATATTACAGAATATCTCGCAATATTGGGCGACCGGGTGAAACTCTATGCCGTAATGCGCGAGGAACTGGAAGCGATTCGCGATGAATTTGCAACGCCGCGCCTGTGTGAAATCACCGCAAGCTGGGACGGTGTCGACGATGAAGACCTGATGGAGCGGGAGGATATGGTCGTCACGGTTACCCATGGCGGCTATATAAAGCGCACGCCGCTTGCCACTTTCCGGGCGCAGGCCCGCGGCGGAAAAGGCCGGGCGGGCATGGCGACCAAAGATGAGGATGTCGTCATAGAAATGTTTGTGACATCAACTCATACGCCGGTGCTGTTTTTCTCCAATACTGGACGGGTATACCGGATGAAGGTTTGGAAATTGCCCGAAGGTGCCCCGCAGACAAAGGGGCGGCCAATGGTCAATTTGCTTCCGCTGGGTGAGGATGAACATATCACCAACGTGCTGCCGTTACCCGAAGACGAGGGCGAATGGGCCTGTTTGAACATCGTTTTTGCCACGGCGCAAGGGATGGTCCGCCGCAACAGCATGGATGCCTTCACCAATGTGCCCGGCAACGGTAAAATCGCCATGGGCTTTGTCGAAGGCAGCGGCGACCGTTTGATTGGAGTGGAACTGCTAAGCGAAGATGATGATGTCTTGCTTGCCAGCCGCAACGGTAAAGCAATCCGGTTCGCCGCCGCTAATGCCCGCGAAACCAAAAGCCGCAGCGGCATCGGTGTGCGCGGCATGACATTGAAAGACGATGATCAGGTTATCTCATTATCAATATTGAAAAAAGTCGGCACACAAATGGAGGAACGCGAAGATTATCTCCGCTTTGCCCCATGGAAAGCGGAAAAAGAGGGCGACCCGACCATGACGGAGGAGCGCTTTACCGAGCTGTCTGCGAAAGAGCAGTTCATCCTGACCGTATGCGCCAATGGCTATGGTAAAATGTCGAGCGCTTATGAATATCGCCGGATTGGTCGGGGCGGGCAAGGCGTCACTAATATCGACAATATCGGCCGCAACGGCCCTGTAGTCGCAAGCTTCCCCGCGACTCAGGCGGACCAGTTGATGTTGGTCACCGATCAGGCGAAGATGATCCGCCTGCCGCTGGAATCGCTTCGGGTCATTGGCCGGGGAACAGCCGGTGTTCGCCTATTCAATGTCGCGGCAGGCGAGCACGTCGTCAGCGCCGCGTTAATCGAGGAGAGCGACGAAGAAGAGGGCATTGATGACAATGATATGAACATTGGCACATCTGACGAAGGAGAAACAGAAGCTAGCGTTTAAGCGGAGAAAAACTGTCAGGCCGTCATTGTGGTATACACCGCAAAAACGGCCTACCCTTCTTCATAATGGCCCCGTTTGACCAGCGTTTGCACCACGCCAGTCGCAATCAGCACCATGCCGAGATAATAAAGCAGCCATATCGCCCATGCTATGCCAGGGAATGTACCGCCTTGCCCCTCTCTCCAGAATATGAACAAATCGGAAGCGACGAACATCATCGCGCCAATACCTACGCGGTATCGGGGAAAATTACTGGTCCATGCCATACCCGCCATTATTGCCAATATTGCGGCATATAAGGCCGCAAGTGGGCCGGCGAGCAGATAAGCGATGATCGGTGTCAAGACAGCAACAATGATCCCCAGCGCCTGCTGGCTAAATACCGGCTTCACCCTGCGGTGGCGGGTATAAAGAATAATCGCCAGCAAATGTGCCGCTGCAAAAACCGCTGCACCTCCAGTCAGGCTGAATTCCAGCACGCCATCGGCCAAGGAGCATAAGCCCAAAACCGCCGCCAGTATCGCAAATTCACCGCTGTGATGTTTGCGCAGTGCATATGGGACAAGCGATCCAATAGACGCCATTTTCCAAAAGACCGCGAACATCTCGGGTACGTGCCAAATAGCTGCAAATGGGTAGGAAAGACCAAAGAGCAGGCTGGCGAGCAACCAAGGTCTTTTATGTGCCAAATCTTCTTTCATCTATCCATCCCCCTGCTCTTGTTCAGCAACCATAATATCTTTCAATACAAAGGGGATGTGCTTTATCATCAAATCTGCTGTCAAGCCTGCCCCTCCCCGAATGCCAATACTCGCCGTGCAGCCATGCGGCGCAGCAGGCAGCCCGGAAACTGTCCACCCCTTGTGTCATGATTCCGCAGATCAGCCCAGTCAGCACATCGCCCGACCCGGCAGTCGCAAGCCAAGGTGAGCTGTGCGTGTTGATAGCATAGCGGCCATCAGGGGCCGCGATGATAGATTGCGCACCTTTTAACACAATGACCGCCCCTGCCCTATTGGCGGCCTCCAAGGCGGCATGACGCCGATCAGTGAGGTCTATGTCACGGAATAGCCTTGCAAATTCACCTTCATGGGGCGTCATAACTATCTGATCATGCATCGCGGCGAACAATGTTTCCGATGTCCCTGCAAAAACGGTAATTGCATCCGCATCCAGCACCATTGGCCGCCCCTGTCCTGCCAGAGCAATCACATCACTGCGGACTGTAGGCCCGGCACCATAGGCGGGACCGATTGCGAGCGCGGTTACGCGGCTGTCAACCGCTTGCAAATCGGGGCTACGTTCGGCGAGCATGATCGCCGTCACATGGGCAGAATGTTCGCGCAGTGCATCGTCCTGACCGATAATAGTGACCAACCCCGCGCCGACCGCCAATGCCGCCTGTGCCGCTAGCCGCGACGCTCCTGTGCGCAATGCAGGGCCGCTGAAAATCATTGCCCAGCCCCGGTCATATTTATTCACCGTTAAAGGCGGCGGGGTTAGCACGGGACGCTGAATAATCTGCTGATCATTTAAAGTCAGGGCAAAAGTCATTTTCTACTATTGCCGCTTTCATCTGTTCCTTGGCAAGTTTCTTTGTTACCGGCAGCGGCATGAGTAAAGATTATCAAGTGCATATTATCGGCGGCGGTCTGGCAGGGTGCGAGGCGGCGTGGCAATTGGCAAAACGCGGTATTAAGGTACGGCTATCTGAAATGCGTGGCGGCGGCGATAGCACACCCGCACATCAGGGAGACGGGCTGGCCGAATTGGTATGTTCCAACAGTTTTCGCAGTGATGATGCCGAAAATAATGCCGTTGGCTTGATTCATCAGGAAATGCGTGATCTGGACTCCGTCATCATGGCGGCGGCGGAGATTGCAAAGGTTCCGGCAGGGTCAGCGCTGGCCGTGGACCGTGATATATTCTCTGCTTCGGTTGAGACGATGCTGAAAGAGAATGGCAATATCGAAATTATCAGGGAACGGATTGATAGCCTGCCGGATGCCTCCCATGTGATTGTTAGCACCGGTCCTTTGACGGCGATGCAATTGGCCGAGAGCATTATCGACAAAACCGGACAGGACCGGCTCGCCTTTTTTGATGCGATTGCGCCAATTGTCTATTTTGACAGCATCAATATGGATATTGCTTGGTTCCAATCCCGCTGGGACAAGGGCGAAGGCAAGGATTATATCAATTGCCCGATGGATGAAGAGCAATATCTGGAATTCCACCAAGGCCTGCTCGACGGTGAAAAGGCGGATTTTAAGGAGTGGGAGAAGGATACACCCTATTTCGAAGGCTGTATGCCGATCGAAGTCATGGCGTCCCGCGGACTAGATACGCTGCGTTTCGGTCCGATGAAACCGGTAGGTCTTACCAATCCCAAAACCGGAAAGCGGGCCCATGCCGTGGTGCAATTGCGTCAGGATAATAAACAGGGCAGCCTTTGGAATATTGTCGGGTTCCAGACGAAGATGAAATATGGCGCACAAACCGATTTGTTGCGCAAGATACCGGGGCTGGAAAATGCAGAATTTGCCCGGCTTGGCGGGCTACACCGCAATACATTTATTCGTTCACCGATATTGCTCGACCGGCAACTGCGTCTGAAATCGGCTCCGCATATCCGTTTTGCCGGACAGATTACCGGCTGCGAAGGCTATGTCGAAAGCGCAGCGGTGGGCATGATGGCAGGAATAATGACTGCTGCCGAAATTAACGGTCAGATGATCGCCTCCCCGCCGTCCACAACGGCGCTGGGGGCATTATTGGCGCATATTACTGGGGATGCAAATCCGACCCACTATCAACCGATGAATGTCAATTTCGGCTTGTTTGCGCCGTTGGATGGGCGGGTGCACAAAAAGGAACGCAAAAAGGCGCTAACGGCACGCGCACGGGACGATTTGCTGCATTGGATCCATAGTAATGCAGCGGTTCTGCACGACACATAAGGTCATGCCCAAACGGCTGATTAACATTTGCATTTCGGTTTTGGGCTTTGCTTGGGCCGGGTTTGCGCAAATTCTGTGCGGGTCAGTTTTTTGTCATGGTTATTGTCGGCTTTGGCAAAGCGGTCTGATGTTGCCGCCGCCCATTCTTCGAAAGTCAGAAGATTATTTCCGTCCTTATCAAGTTTCTTAAAGGCGTTGGTCCTGCTGCTCATCATCTCGGTTCGCGTTATAATTTCGTCGCGGTTGCGGTCATAACGGTTGAAGCGCAATTCTTCGCGGCTTGCCTTTGCGGCTTTGGGCGGCGTGGGCGGCGCAGGGCCAAATGACGGCGCATCATCGGCGGCGACAGGCAGGTTTAATGCAGCTTCTTCGCCGGGTGGTGGTGGTGGCGGCAATTCCATTTCCTGCTGTGCCTGCGTTTGCCATAACAACAGTCCACCGCCAGCAAGCGCCAAAGCCGCAATACCGCCCGCCAGAAACCTATTCATTGCACCGCCTCCATCCGAACAAGCGTTCATCTGCACTGAATATTATCGCCCCGTCAAGGCGTGCCATAAAAGGGAAAAACCGCATATATTGCCCGCCGATGATCGCGCCAATATGGACAATGGCCGCAATTCACGAACCAATTGGATTTTTTTCGGTTCCAATGACCATTTTTTGACAGCTTCATATTGTTCCTGTGTAGCGCAATAGTGCAAGCAATCGGTCAATGCCCACCGTGCACCTGTTTCAATTATGGTTTCATTATCGCCTATTGCTGCCGATAATTTGGCATAAGATTCAAACAATCCAGTTGCACGATATGTGGCATGGCGGCGCAATATCATCTCCTCCCAATGCTCCGCAGCGATTAACTCTTCCCAGCCCGATAGAATATGGAGCATAGCTTCATGGACAACCGGCGCATCTACATCATTTAGCAGCGCAATTAACGGTTCACCCGATGGCCGGTCTTTGGCAGGCTTAGCAAGTACATCACGCCACCACGCCAGTCGCATCTGTCCAATCAACGGCTCGCTTGTCCGCTGCACTATCTCTCCAAGGCGTGAGTCGAAAAGCAACAGCAGCGCAAAATTCGCCCTTATAGTGCGCGGAGTATAAGCGACGGCCAACCTTTTCGGCGGGCTTAAGGCTTCCAAATCCAGTTTCATGCTGGCCTTCGAAACGGAAAACTGCGCAAAATCAAGGTAAAGATTGTGGTAACCATCTCCTTTGGCGCTTTGATTACCATGGCAAGACTATGACCGACGGTGACTTTATGTAACCAACAGGGGCTCGACCAATATGGCCGATCAAAAAAACGTAGCAAAGCATAGTGGTTTCCTATCGCGTTTATTGCGTGATGAGGCCGGTAATACAATTGCAATCATGGCGGCGGCGGTTATTCCCGTGATAGGCTTAATCGGCGGCAGCGTCGATATGGGGCGCATTTACCTTGTTCAATCCCGATTGCAAGCGGCTTGTGATGCCGGCTCGCTCATGGGGCGCAAGCAAATGGGGCTTGGGCAATGGGCGGATGACGACTATGAGGCCAATAAAAAGGCGCAGCTGATTTTCGACCAGAATTTTGAAAGCGGCGCCTATGGCACCACCGATTTGACCAAGGTATTTACAGAATCGGGCGGCGCGGTCAACGGCACCGCTTCAGCAAAAGTTGATATGACATTGATGAAGGCTCTGGGCCAAGGGCAGCGCAAAATAACGGTTGAGTGCAAGTCCGACCTGCGCATTCCCAATACCGACGTCATGTTTGTCCTTGATACCACAGGATCAATGGGTGATCCCGCCCCTGGTGGTTCTACGACAAAAATTGCCGGGCTGCGTACGGCGGTAAAATGCTTCTATGAAGCGCTCGCGAAACAAAATATTGATGATGTCGACCCTGATGATTGCGGTGAAACCGAAGATCCACGAACCGCCAACGCACCGTCGGCATCGCTTCGTTTTGGGTTTGTGCCTTATTCGCTAAATGTTAATGCACGCGATGTGTTGCCGCTGAATGCGCTGGCTGACACCTGGACATATCAATCACGCGAAGCCTATTATAAAACGTCTACTGTGGTCGGTAATACGCCATCATATGGCACTGAAAGCACACCTGTAGAAACCAACCGGTCCTCGAACACAAATGGTGGCGGCGGGTGGAACTTCACATATGCCGATATAACAGTTAACGGAACAAACTATAATTGGCTGTATAACAGCACGAAAACGGGCAATTGCGATAGCTATTCCAATCCACCCAATTCGACCGTAAATGGTACAAGCACGACAACTCTATGGTCGCAAACACCCGATCCGGTCACCTATCCGGCATCGACGGTAACCAAGACATATCGGACGATCCAAAGTAATGGGACCACAGAATATAGGTATACAAAGGCGATTGACAGCCGGAGCAATTATTACTGCGCCCTGCAAAGCAAAAATAATGGCACCACGACAACGACAATCTGGACCCAAACAACGACGCCAGTTACATGGAATGTTCAGAATATATCCGAATTTGCAGGATGGAAGTATAAGCCAGTTACTTTCAATGTATCTGGGTTCAAGGATGTTAATAACAATGCATGGAGAAGCAGCGCATCATTCCCAATCGGGACGGATGGCGCGAATAAAACAATAAACTGGAGCGGCTGTATAGAAGAACGCCAAACCCATCGCATCACCGATTCCGACCCATCGGATGATTGGATTCCGACCCCCAGCGATGCTTTGGATATGAATATAGATCTTGCACCCGATCCTTCAAATCCCGCTACTCTTTGGGGACCGCATTTGAAAGATATGCTGTATATACGCTATGGCATTAATACCGATAGCAGTGGCAATAAATCCCGTTCGTCAACAAAGACAACCAATGAGGTTATTGTTGATAAAGATTGGGGTATCACAATGCCAACGCACGGCGGATGGAATGTGTGTCCAACGGCAATGCGCAAAGCGCGTACTTACAGCACTGCAGCGGACGTCACCAATTTCAAAAATTATATCAATGACCTGACTATTGGTGGCACAACCTATCATGATATAGGTCTGCTATGGGGTGCGCGCTTGATTTCGCCAACCGGCTATTTCGCGCCGACCACCGATACTATCGAACGCCATGTCATATTCATGACCGATGGTGACGCCGTTGCGGGTGCAGGTAATAGTACGAATAGTCATAGTGATTATGCATCTTTTGGCCTTCATTGGTATGACCGGCGCCAATCCAGCACTGGCAGTGCGCCAACGGCTCCTTTCTTAGTGTCGAACATTAATGCTCGGACACAAGCGCTTTGTGCAAAGATCAAAGCCATGCCTAATACCAGCCTTTGGGTGGTATCCTATGGCGGCGGAGTTAACGAGGATAATGAAGCCTTGCTAGAAAAATGTGCCAGTTCCGGCAAATATATTCAGGCAAGTTCTGTTGAAGATTTGGTCCGTGAATTTAAGGGTATTGCCGACAATATTTCCTTCCTCAGGCTAACCAAATAAGGAGGGTTGACATGATGCGACTGAAATCATTGCAGGCTCTGAAATCCGATGAAGATGGCACCAGTGTCATGGAGTTCGGCCTTATCGCTATGCCGCTTAGCATTATGCTAATGGGGGTTATGGATGTGGGCCATAGCTATTATGTCCGCTCCGTTCTTGATGGCGCTATGCAAACTGTTGCCCGGTCCTCTGCGCTTGATGATGGGGCTACGGTCAGCGAGCAAGCAAAGATTGACACGAAATTGCGGAAACAGATTCAACAGATTGCGCCATCCGCAACGGTCACACCTGTGCGCCGCTATTATAAAACCTTTACCGATGCGGCGGCAGCGGAACCGGAAAACTGGACAGATAGCATACCCTATAATGGAATTTGCGATAATGGTGAGCAGTTTATCGATGAAAACAACAACGGCGTATGGGACGAGGACGGCGGTAACGACGGACAAGGCGGCGCAAAGGATGTTGTTATCATTAAGGTGACGGTAACCTATCCACGCCTTTTCCCCATGGCGAATTTAATCGGTTTGCCGGAAAAAGTAACCCTGAATTCCAACTCCATTCTCGCCAACCAGCCATATGGTGAACAATCGAAATATTCAAGCGCAACTATTGGAAGCTGTAATGACACATAAATCGAAATTTACGCGCATTTCAAAATTCCTATCCTCTGTAAAAAAGGATGAAAGCGGGCTTGCACTCGTGGAATTTGCTGTATCGCTGCCTTTCTTTATGGGACTGACCATTGGCGGGGTAGAGGTAGCAAATTTTGCCTCTATCAATATGCAGTTAAATCAGATCGCCATTCACACTGCCGATAGTGCTGCGCGTATGGGGGAAGGCAATGCTCTTTCCGAAAAGCGTATCCGCGAATTGGATGTGATGGACGTGTTTGAAGGCACGCTGCGTGAAGGGGACCGAATTGCGCTTTCGGGAAATCATACTTACATTGATCCCATCACCAAAGTGCCTTCCATCCGCGGAAATGCAAGGATCATATTATCAAGCGTGGAAGAGGTTGCGGATTTTGATGATGATGATCCCGAATATCGTATTCGTTGGCAACGTTGTTCAGGAACGGCAACCCGTTATGTTTCCACTTATGGTCATGTAGGTGATACATTTGACGAAGGCATAGGACCTGACTTGCGCAAAGTAACACCACCGCCAGAAGGTGCATTGATGTTTGTCGAACTGCACTATTTCTTCCGTCCAATGATATTGAACGGTTTTACAAAGCTTACAGACCGCGACATCACCCAAATCGCGTCGATGGTGGTTAGAGATAAACGCGACTATGCTGGCCCTTCCGGCGGGGAAGGTATTTATAGCAGCACTGGCGTAACGCCAGACAAATGCTTGGGCACTGTTTAATTTATAATATAGCGGTGATTTCGGGTCGGTGTGGGCCGACCCGAAATTATCATATCAAAACAGCTTTCGGCAAGCATCCGCAATTTTTGCAGGGTGAATCAGCGCCATCTGTTCCAAATTGGCAGCATAGGGCATAGGGACATCTTCATTGGTCACCCGAATTACCGGTGCGTCAAGGTCGTCAAAGCCTTCTTCCATACAAATAGCAATAATCTCGCTACCGACAGAACACACTGGCCAGCCTTCCTCGGCAATCACCAGACGATTGGTTTTGGCAAGGCTTTGTAGCACTGCGGCTTTATCAAGCGGACGGATGGTGCGTAGATCAAGCACCTCGGCGCTAATTCCTTCGCCAGCCAAAATGTCGGCCGCCTCCAATGCCATGCCAACTCCGATAGAGTAGCTGACGATCGTAACATCACTGCCCTCACGCATGATCCGCGCTTTACCGATGGGCAGGACATAGTCATCCATATCGGGCACCTCAAAACTGCGCCCGTAAAGTAGCTCATTTTCAAGGAAAACAACCGGATCTTCACACCGTATCGCCGCTTTCATTAACCCTTTTGCGTCCGCCGCATCATAGGGGGAGATGACGATCAAACCGGGGACACTGGCATACCAAGGCGCATAATTTTGGCTATGTTGCGCACCCACCCTAGCCGCTGCACCATTGGGGCCGCGAAATACGATAGGACAGCGCATTTGGCCGCCGGACATATAATTGGTCTTGGCCGCACTATTGATAATATGATCGATCGCTTGCATCGCAAAGTTGAAGGTCATAAATTCGATCACGGGGCGTAGGCCGCCCATCGCCGCGCCAGTGCCGATACCAGCAAAACCATATTCGGTAATAGGTGTGTCGATCACCCTGTCTGGGCCAAACTCATCGAGCAGGCCTTGGGTAACCTTATAAGCACCTTGGTATTCGGCGACTTCTTCGCCCATGACAAAGACATTTTCCTCGCGCCGCATTTCTTCGGCCATGGCATCACGCAAAGCCTCCCTAAGGGTCAGCGTCACCATCGCTGTTCCTGCGGGGATGGCGGGATCGGATTTGGCAACTGACATTTGTTGCGACGGCGGCGCAACCTGTACGGCAGCAGCCTGCGTCACAACCGGCTCTGCGGCGGGCGCAGGAGCAGCCACAGCGCTCGCATCTTCTCCTTCGGCGGCAATCATCGCAATCACGGTTCCAACTTTCACATTGTCGGTTCCCTCGGCGATCAGGATAGAGGCAATCACGCCTTCATCCACCGCTTCAAATTCCATGGTTGCTTTATCCGTTTCAATCTCGGCAAGAATATCGCCGGAACGGACCTCATCCCCTTCTTTTACCAGCCATTTGGCCAGGCTGCCCTCTTCCATAGTTGGCGACAGCGCCGGCATTTTTAATTCGACGGCCATCAATATTGCTCCACCAAAATATCAGTATATAATTCGCTTGCATTGGGTTCGGGGGAATTTTCCGCAAAATCGGCGGCTTCACTCACGACAGCCCTTATGTCCTTATCAATCTCTTTGATTGATTCTTCGGATACGCCCATTTCGAGCAGGCGTTTCTTTGCCTGTTCAATAGGATCGCTGTTATCACGCATCGACTGCACTTCATCACGGCTGCGGTATTTGGCCGGATCAGACATGGAATGCCCGCGATAGCGGTAGGTTTTCATTTCCAGCAAAATTGGTCCTTTACAGCCGCGCACCCATTCCAGCGCTGTTTCGGCAGCGCCGCGAACAGCCAGAACATCCATGCCGTCCACTTGAATGCCCGGAATGCGGAAGCTTTCACCGCGGCGATATAGCTGATCCTCGGACGATGCGCGGTTCACGCTGGTGCCCATGGCATATTGGTTATTCTCAATCACAAAGATGATCGGCAGCTTCCATAATTCTGCCATGTTGAAGCTTTCATAAACCTGCCCCTGATTGGCCGCGCCATCACCAAAATAGGCAAGGCATACGCCGCCATCTTTGGAATATTTATGCTTAAAGGCAAGGCCAGCACCCAAGGAGACCTGCGCTCCGACAATACCATGCCCACCATAAAATTTATGCTCTGTTGAAAACATATGCATCGAACCGCCCTTGCCGCGCGAAATACCTGCCGCACGCCCGGTCAGTTCGGCCATGATGATATTGGGATCAATGCCATAAGCGAGCATATGCCCATGGTCACGATACCCGGTGATCACGCTATCCTTACCGGGGGTCAGCGCGGATTGCAGACCAATCGCCACCGCCTCTTGTCCGATATAAAGATGACAAAAACCGCCTATCAGTCCCAAACCATATAACTGCCCAGCCTTTTCCTCAAACCGGCGGATGAGCAGCATTTCCTTGTAAAAGGACAGCATCTCTTCTGCAGTTGCCTTATAAGGTTTGGGGGCTTCGGGGCGTTCGCGATTATGAAGGGCGCTATCGCCGGAAATGGCAGCCGCTTTTTTTGTCGCAGCTGTTGTTGTTTTTTTGGCAGGAGCCTTGGCCAATTGATTATCCTCTTTTTACACTCATATCGTCATGGTCTTGGCAATCGCCTAGTCAAAAAATCGCTTGTGAAAAGGGCTTTTACGATACGGCTTTGCTGCTTTGCCAAGTTTTTTGATTATTTCATCGGAACAACGATTTCATCGGGTGCGACAACATTCAATTCCTTGCGCATCAACTCACCCGCATAGTCGGGGTCTACATTGTCTTGATCCAGCAAACGTTGCCGGTTGCGCAGGGCGTCGCGTTCCTTTTCCAGCGAAGCAAGCTCTTTTGTGCGGTCATTTAAGGCTGCGCGGTAATCTGTCCACGCAATGATCCCTGTCGGCCCCAATAAGGCATAGGAAGCAATGCCCAGTAATGCGAGCAATGCAACAAAGGGCACGATTATGGGTTGCAGCGCCTTCGGTTTCTTTTTCCTTATGACCATGAGACTATAGCAACATAATCAGATGAGTCGCGCAAGCTATGGCTTTGCATTTCAACATATTGGATCAAAGGTCGGCAGAGCATTGCCCTGCCCTGTCTTTTTTTGTTTATCGAAAAATGCTTTTGCCTGCATAATGGGCGCTGCCGCCCAATTCTTCTTCGATCCGGATCAACTGATTATATTTGGCGAGCCGGTCGGAACGGGCCAAGCTTCCGGTTTTGATTTGACCGCAATTGGTTGCAACGGCAAGATCGGCGATTGTTGCATCCTCGGTTTCGCCCGAACGGTGCGACATAACTGCGGTATAGGATGCCCGCTGTGCCATACGGACCGCGTCCAAAGTCTCGGTCAAAGTGCCAATCTGGTTCACCTTCACAAGAAGCGAATTGGCAAGTCCCTTTTCAATACCCATAGCTAACCGTTTTGGATTGGTGACGAACAGGTCATCGCCAACAAGCTGAACTGTACCACCAACGGCATCGGTCAGGGCTTTCCAACCTTCAAAATCATCTTCATCCATGCCATCTTCGATCGAACGAATGGGATAGTCTTTACACAAAGCAGTCAGATAATCAGCCATTTCGCTTGGCGAAAGCGACAGACCTTCACCTGAAATTTCGTATTTGCCGTCCTTGAAAAACTCGGTCGCTGCGCAGTCCAGCGCGAGCACAACTTCTTCGCCAGCTTTAAATCCTGCTTTTTCCACCGACGTCATAATGAAGTCGAGCGCATCACGGGTCGATGCCAAATTGGGCGCAAACCCGCCTTCATCGCCAACCGCGGTCGCCAGGCCTTTTTCGTGCAAACCGGATTTTAGCGTATGGAAAATCTCCGCACCCCAGCGTACGGCTTCTGACAAAGATGATGCGCCGACCGGCATGACCATGAATTCCTGAAAATCAATGGGGTTATCAGCGTGTTCACCGCCATTGATGATATTCATCATCGGCACCGGCAAAATATGGGCGCTGACCCCGCCAACATAGCGGTAAAGCGGCAGGCCCCGTGCATCCGCCGCCGCCTTTGCCACGGCCAAGCTGACACCCAAGATCGCATTGGCCCCGAGCGCCGATTTATTTTCGGTGCCATCCAGCGCAATCATCGCCGCGTCAACCTCTTCCTGATCCTCCGCATCCAGATCAATCAAAGCGGGAGCAATTTGGCCATTAACGGCATCGACAGCTTTTAGAACACCTTTGCCTTTATAACGGCTTTTATCCCCATCGCGCAGCTCAACCGCCTCATAGGCTCCTGTTGAAGCGCCAGAAGGCACCGCCGCACGGCCAAAGCTGCCATCTTCGAGCAGCACATCGACCTCTACCGTAGGATTTCCGCGGCTGTCCAAGATTTCGCGGGCATGAATGTCGATAATGGCGGTCATTGGGAGGCTCCTGTAATGTTATGGATAAAGGGAACGGCTGCGCCTCTATAGACGTTATGCTGCAGATGCAATAAATTTGGCGTTCAAAAGTATAGAAAGTTTC
Organism: Sphingomonadales bacterium; assembly: GCA_012032285.1. Classification (GTDB taxonomy): domain Bacteria; phylum Pseudomonadota; class Alphaproteobacteria; order Sphingomonadales; family Sphingomonadaceae; genus Sphingorhabdus_B. The sequence goes on along the minus strand of JAAURJ010000002.1, from coordinate 93,152 downwards.
CGGTTCAGTGCGCCGCAAAGCAAATATTATTTTACTGTGCTAGTTGACTAAAGCAGCTATGATACAAATATTGTCATTAACAACCCCTTCGACCAATAGGAGATACCCATGGCGGACACGGACAAACCAAAGGCTAAGCCTGCTGCAAAAAAGCCAGTGGCAAAAAAACGACGGCTAAACCGGCAGCCAGCAAAGCCGCTCCGAAACCATCTGTAAAACCAGCAGCGAAAAAAGCAGTGGCAAAAACTGCGCCCGCAAAAGGGACGGCGCAGGATAGGGTGAAAGAAGGCATGAATAATTTTAAGGAACAAGCAACCGGCCAGGCACGCAGCGCCGCTGAACGCGGAAAGGACAAAGCAACCGAGGCGGTTGGTGGTATTGGAAAGATGATCCGTGACAGCGCCGCAGCCATTGATGAAAATGTCGGCAAACAATATGGCGACTATGCCCGTAGCGCAGCCGATGCCGTCGAAGGCTTTGCCGAAAAAGTTGATGCAAAAAATGTCGATGACATTGTCGATGATGCCCGCAATTTCGTTCGCAAAAGCCCGGCTATTGCGATAGGAGCAGCCGCAGCAGTCGGATTTTTGATTTCACGGCTTGTTCGTTCAGGCCGCGACGACGCTTAGAAGGGTTTTTTGCACGGCAATGGATGCGAATGCTGACCAGCCCCCTATTATGGATATAGACGAGCAGGCAAATAGCCCCGATAATCCAACGATAAAGCAGGATATGAAACAGCTTGCATCTGAAATGCGCGATTTTGCCCAAGCCGAAATTGCCTATTATCAGGCGCGTTTCGCGTATAGTAAGGCAGTGGCGAAGCGCAGCGCCGTTTATTTCAGCATATCAATCATAGCCTTTTTTGGCGCTGCTATTGCATTTATTTTGGGATTATTGCTGATTTTGGCTCATTATTTTGGTCCTGTTTTTGCAACGTTAATAGTCACCGGGGCATCTATCTCAATCGCACTTATCTCGGCTTTTTTGGGCCGAAACAATGCGCGGAATTTCAAATTTCCCGAAATCGAGGATGAGGATAATGGATAGAGATGATATTTTGGCACGGCATAAGGCGCGCAAAGACGCACGTCTCGCGCTGGCGGAGGGTTTGAAGGAAAAGCGCGAAACTTGGCATCCGGCCAATATTGCAGGGCGTTGGAAAAACAATCAGATCGAAAAACTTTCTGGTGCAAAGGATAAGGGCATAATGCTCGCCAAGGATAATAAGGTCTTATTGGGCGGCGCGGCGATTGCTGCTATATTGCTTGCGGCGCATCGGCCAATATTGGGTGCAGCCAAAAAATGGAATGAAAAGCTTAGGAACGGATGAAGGAAAAGCAATGAGCAAGTTGAGCGAAGGTATTAAATCAGCCGCCGATAGCGCCAAAGACGGTATTGCAACAGCCAAGGCTAAGGCCGGTCAAACAGGTGCCGCCGCTCGCCAAAAAGCAAGCGACGCCTATAATAAAAGCAAAGAAGCTGCGAATAAAAGCGTGCAATCATCAAAAGAGCTTGCCAGCAAGGCAAAAGCCAAATCCAGCGATACCATTGACAAAAACCCGCTCGCTATCGTTGCTGGTGGCCTTGCTATTGGCGCAATTATTGGTGCCTTGCTTCCCAGAACCGAGCGTGAGCAGAAGATTTTGGGTAAAACTGGCAAAAAGCTGAATGAAAAGGCCAAACAGGTCGCCGGTGCTGCCAAAGAAGCTGGTATGAAAAAGGTCGATGATTTGGGTATCAACAAAGACACTGCACGGGACCAGTTCCGGGATTTGGTCAGCAAAGCCACCGAAGCCGTTAAAGCGGCCGGGCAAGCGGCGAGCGATGCCGCCCGCAAAAAGGACTAGAAAATCAGGCTTTGCCTAGATAGTGAAGCGCAATTGATGCGTTAGAGATACGCGAAATTGGTTATAGGAGCATAAATTGGAAAAGCCCAAATTGCATCTCGTTTTTGGCGGCCGCGTGGCCGATCCGCGTTCGCTTGATTTTACCGATCTCGACAAAATCGACATTGTGGGTGTTTTTCCCAATTATGACGAAGCCGAAGAAGCATGGCGCGGCGCGGCGCAGCGCACGGTTGATGATGCAGAAATGAAATATGTTGTCGTCCACCTACACCGCCTGCTCGAACCTGAAGTCAAGCTTTAGCGGTTCAGTTTCGGTTATCAGCAGTAATCCATTTATATATGGGCTGCGCAGCAAGGCAGCCATAAGCAAACGCCCCCATTGACGATGCGATCAGCGGGATCATCTGTTCCAATGGCGTATAGAGATTGAATGCAATATTGATTGCAAACCATAGCGCGAGCATTTGTAATATACGGCTGTAATAGCCTGATAAATTAAACCAATATTTCTGCACGAGCGGCTTTTGCAGCATAAAATAGCCGCCGGTTATCGCGGATACCGCGTTAAACGATCCGGTAAAGGGCTGTGCGCTTGAACCAGCAACAATCAATAATGCGATGGCAGCAAACAGCGATCCGCCAAAATAAAGGAGCAGGACACCGCGAGCGCCAATCTGCATCTCTAGGCTGTTGCCTAGCAACAGCAAAAGCAGAATGGCCATAAAAATCCACCCAGCCAATATGGATAAAACTGGCCGTAAATGGTGTTAGGATCGCAGGAATGACTGACGCTGCATCGCCCAATAGGTCAGCAGGACCGAAAATGCGGGCAGGAATGAACGCTCCCGCCGGAATAATGATTTCACCATAATCCGGCCAGAGACACGCAAATGTAACGAGTATAGTCGCGGCAATCAAAGACATAGTCGCAGGTTTCAGCTTCACTTACCCCTCCTGCGGATACCTTGCCCGCTTATTTGAACTCGATTTTTTGCACGAGATAATATTTGTCGCCTGATGGGACAGTCAATTCAATCTCGTCATCTACCTCTCGCCCGATCAGTGCGCGGCCCAAGGGCGAGTTATAGGAAATGCGCCCCGCTCCGGCATTGGCCTCTGTTTCACCGACAAGTTGATAGACAATTGGCTTGTCATCTTCATCAAGCAACGTGACCGTTGCGCCAAAAACAACCTTCTTACCCGATAAAGTAGCCGGATCAATGATTTGCGCCCGGCTCAATTTATCTTCCAGATCACCGATGGTTGCCTCAACCTGACCCTGACGTTCCTTGGCAGCATGATATTCGGCATTTTCCGACAGATCACCATGCGCCCGCGCAGTCTCTATCGCCTCGACAATTAACGGACGTTCCTCACGCAGTTTTTTAAGCTCCGCCGACAGCTTTTCATAGCCTTCGGCCAACATCGGATATTTTTCGTGGCTCGCCATGAGCAATTCCTTCTTTTTTAACAAACTCCCTGCCCGGCGAACGGAGCGTTCATCCTGATGCACTATATTAAGATGCGGGGGGAGAAATACCAACCAGTCTTAATAATAGTCCTGAAGCGGGCGAACTGCAAGCGCCTCGTTGCGCAGCGCCTCAATCGCTTCCACAGCCGCCACACTGGCGCTTGCCGTAGTGTAGGAAGGGACTTTTTCTGCCAAGGCGCTCCGCCGGATCGATTCGGAATCTTTTAAGCTTTGCCAACCTTCTGTTGTGTTGAAAATAAGGTCGATTTTTCCGTCGATAATCCGGTCCACAATATGCGGGCGGCCTTGCGCAACTTTATTGACCATTTCAACGGTCACGCCGTGATCAGAAAGATATTTTGCCGTTCCGCCCGTGGCCACAATATGGAAACCAAGCTTTTCAAGCTTTTGGCACGCAGCAGAATCACCCCTTTGTCAGTATCCTTTACCGAGACAAAAACATTGCCAGATTTGGGTAAGGTCACACCTGCCCCCATTTGCGATTTGGCAAAGGCAGTGGCAAAATCGCTATCTATACCCATAACTTCGCCAGTGGATTTCATTTCCGGCGACAATACCGGATCCACGCCGGGGAAACGGGCAAAGGGGAACACCGCTTCTTTTACCGCGATATAATCAATGTCGAGATTGATCTTTGGTAAATCCGCCAGTTTTTCCCCCGCCATCACCCGCGCAGCAATCTTTGCAATCGGTGCGCCAATAGCCTTGGCAACAAATGGCACGGTGCGCGAGGCACGCGGATTGACCTCAATCAGGTAAACCGCGCCGTCCTTAACTGCAAATTGCACATTCATCAGGCCGCGAACCTTCAACGCACGGGCCAAGCTGTCGGCTTGGCGGGCAATTTCGTCTACAATTTCTTGCGGTAAAGAATAAGGCGGCAAAGTGCAGGCGCTATCTCCGCTATGGACACCAGCCTCTTCAATATGTTGCAAAATTCCGGCAACGATGACGTCGTCACCATCCGCAATAGCATCTACATCGACTTCGATTGCATCGCGCAAATAACTGTCAATCAGGACCGGGCTATCGCCCGATACAATCACAGCTGTTTGGATGTAATTTTCAAGTTGCGCCTGTGTATCGACGATTTCCATCGCGCGGCCGCCAAGCACATAACTGGGCCGCATTAAAACCGGATAACCGATACGTTCGGCCACTGCGATAGCCTCCTCCCGGCTGCGCGCAATGCCATTTTCGGGCTGTTTCAGGCCAAGCTTGTTGACCAGAGCGGCAAAACGTTCCCGGTCTTCGGCCAGATCGATGGCATCGGGCGAGGTGCCCAAAATCGGTATCCCTGCTTTTTCTAGGGCATGGGCCAGATTGAGCGGGGTTTGCCCGCCAAATTGCACGATCACACCTTTGAGCGTGCCCGATTGCTGTTCGACATGAAGGATTTCAAGCACATCCTCGGCAGTAAGCGGTTCAAAATAGAGCCGATCTGATGTGTCATAATCGGTTGATACCGTCTCTGGATTACAATTGACCATAATGGTTTCATATTTATCCTCCAGCGCAAAGCAGGCATGAACACAGCAATAGTCAAATTCAATTCCCTGCCCGATCCGGTTCGGTCCGCCGCCCAGTATCACAACCTTTTCTCGGTCCGATGGCATGGCTTCGCATTCCGGCTCACCAAAAAGCGGCGCTTCATAGCTGGAATACATATAGGGCGTTTTTGCTTCAAATTCCGCGGCGCAGGTATCAATCCGTTTGAACACAGGACGAACATTCAACCTGTGACGCAGCGCCCTCACCTCTTCTTCTGTAACAGGACCGGTCATTGCGCGGACCGCCTCGCTCAAAAGTCCGGAGCCATGGCGCACGGCAGTGCTCATGCCGGGACGCAAATGTGCTGATTCAAGCGAAAGATGCGCAAGGCGCTTATCGCTAAATCCCATGGATTTAAGCTTACGTAGCGCAGCGGCATCTTGCGGCAATCCATTGTCGCGGATGGCATCTTCGGCTGCGATAATCTCCGCCATACGCTCCAAAAACCAAGGATCATATTTGGCAATGCTATGCACCTGTGCCACTGTCATCCCTTCGCGCAGTGCCTGCGCGGCGACCAACAAGCGATCGGGTGTAGCGCGTGATAAAGCCGCGGTCAGATCGTCACGCGAAGCGTCTTGCAAATCTTCGACATAGTTGAAACCGGACAATCCTGTTTCCAATCCGCGCAGCGCTTTTTGCAGGCTTTCATGGATATTGCGGCCAATCGCCATCACCTCACCCACCGATTTCATTGCGGTGTGCAGCAATGGCTCCGCTCCTTTGAATTTTTCGAAGGCAAAGCGTGGGATTTTGGTGACGACATAGTCAATTGTCGGCTCGAATGAAGCCGGCGTCGCACCCGTAATGTCATTGTCAATCTCATCGAGCGTATAGCCCACTGCCAGCTTGGCAGCGACCTTTGCAATTGGGAAGCCCGTCGCTTTGGATGCAAGGGCCGAGCTGCGCGATACCCGAGGGTTCATCTCGATCACGATCAAGCGGCCATCAGCGGGATTGACTGCGAATTGTACGTTGGAACCTCCTGTTTCCACACCGATTTCACGCAGCACCGCAAGGCTGGCGTTGCGCATGATCTGATATTCCTTGTCGGTCAAGGTCAGCGCGGGCGCAACGGTAATGCTGTCGCCGGTATGAACCCCCATGGGATCGACATTTTCTATGGAGCAGATGATAATGCAATTGTCCTTTTTATCGCGGACAACTTCCATCTCATATTCTTTCCAACCCAAAAGCGATTCTTCGATCAGCACTTCGGTGGTGGGCGATGCTTCCAATCCGCCTTCTACAATTTCAACAAACTCGTCGCGGTTATAGGCAATGCCGCCGCCAGTGCCGCCCATGGTAAAGCTGGGCCGGATAATCGCTGGCAAGCCGGTGCGTTCGAGCACGGCAAGCGCATCTTCCATACTGTGCGCAATACCGCTGCGTGCACTTTCCAATCCGATAGCATCCATGGCATCGCGGAATTTGATCCTGTCTTCTGCCTTGTCAATTGCTTCGGCATCGGCGCCTATCATCTCAATATCATATTTTGCAAGAACGCCCATTTTGTTGAGCGAAAGTGCCGTATTAAGCGCCGTTTGTCCGCCCATAGTTGGCAGAAGCACCATTTTCTCATCGGGAAATTTCGCCCGTTCTTTGGCGATAATCTTCTCAACGATTTCTGGCGTGATCGGCTCCACATAAGTCGCGCCATTTTCGCCAACCATTTCCGGATCGGTCATGATCGTTGCGGGATTGGAGTTCACCAGAACGATCCGGTACCCTTCCTCCCGCAGCGCTTTGACCGCCTGCGTTCCCGAATAGTCAAATTCGCACGCCTGGCCGATAATGATCGGACCAGCGCCGATGATAAGGATAGAGTTTATGTCAGTTCTTTTGGGCATCTAAATTAATTTTTCTATAATAATATCAGGCATATTGGCGTTTGAAAATATAGGCGACAGAGGGCTTGCTTTGTTCACCATGAACAGGTCCTAACGAGACTAGCTCCCATCCTTCTGAACCCAAATGATTAAGCGCCTGTTCCGTTGAGAAGCCTTCAAAATCATCGCGACTCCATTCACCTTTATTGCTCCAAATGCTACCTACAAAATGCAGCACAATATATTCCCAGCGACAGATGCCTTTGATATGCTCATTCACCGCAAACCTCCCACAAATTTCTCGAAGAGGTAGAAGCTGTCCATCGGTCCGGGGCTCGCTTCGGGATGGTATTGCACGCCAAACGCGCGCTTTCCCTTGATGGATATGCCGCAATTGCTTCCGTCGAACAGGCTCCGGTGGGTTTCCTCAATATTGTCCGGCAAGCTGCTAGCATCCACCGCAAAACCGTGGTTCATGCTGGTAATTTCAACCAGCCCCGCCTGATCGCCGGTCAGCCGCTGCACGGGATGGTTCGCGCCCCTATGCCCCTGATGCATCTTCACAGTCTTTGCCCCCGCCGCCAGCGCCAGCATCTGATGCCCCAAACAGATACCGAACAGCGGCATATCGCATTCCAATAGCCCCGCAATCACTGGCACTGCATATTCGCCCGTTGCCGCCGGATCGCCGGGACCGTTGGACAGGAACACGCCGTCCGGTTTCAGCGCCAAAACCTGTTCAAGCGATGTTTTGGCTGGAACAACAGTAACTTTCGCCCCGGCCTTCACAAGGTTACGGAAGATATTATGTTTCGCACCATAATCGATGGCAATGACATGGGGACGGCTATCATCACCGGCTTCCTCATATCCATGGCCAAGCCGCCACGCTCCGCCAATCCAATCGCCCTGCGCCTCGCGGGTCACATCCTTGGCTAGGTCCATGCCTTCCAGCCCGGACCAATTCTGCGCCATCGCCAACAATGCGGTAACGTCAAAATTGCCCTCGCTGTTATGTGCAATCACCACATTGGGGGCGCCCGCTTCCCGGATATGGCGAGTGAGCGCCCTTGTATCGATACCCGAATCCCGATCCGGCCCTGCGCCGTCATCCAGTCGGCAAAATGCTGTTCATTGCGAAAATTGCTTGGTTCTGTCACATCCTCTCTCACCACCGCGCCCAGTGCGTGGGGGCTGCCTGCCTCAACATCCTCTGCATTGGTGCCAACATTGCCAATATGGGGAAATGTGAAGCAGATCACTTGTCCGGCATAGCTGGGGTCGGTCATCACCTCCTGATACCCGGTCATGGCAGTATTGAAGCATAGCTCGCCCACTGCATTGCCCTGTGCGCCAAAACCGCGTCCCCAGATCATCTGCCCCGATGCCAAAACCAATAGCCCTGTCGCTCCAACGGGCGCACGGAAAGATTTGGGGTCAGCCATTATGGGCACTCCATTCAGTAAATTTGATAACAATGTCGCTAAGGCATTGCAGCTAGAGGCGCGATACGGCCACGTCAATCTATTAAAATCGGAAAAGCCGCGCTATCCACAATTTTTATAACCATGAATAAAGAGACAGAATCATGATTCGAGACAGCATAAAGGCCGCGCAAATCTCTGCAATGAAAGCGGGAGAGAAAGAGCGGCTGCATACCATCCGCCTGATATTGGCGAAGATTAAGGACCGCGATATCGAACTGCGCACTGCGGAAACAACGGGTGATGATGACGCGCTGGTCACCGATGTTTTGCAGAAAATGGTGAAGCAGCGGCGCGAATCGATCAAGCTCTATGAAGAGGGCGGGCGCCAAGAGCTGGCCGATGTTGAAAAGGCGGAACTGGCGATTATCGAAGAATATCTGCCCGCGCAGATGGGCGAAGAGGAAACGAACGCTGTTATCGCCGCAATCAAAGCGGAACTTGGCGCAGACAGTATCAAGGATATGGGCCGTGTTATCGCTGCGTTAAAAGAACGCCATGGGCAACAACTCGACATGGGCAAGGCCAGCGCTTTGGTGAAAGCGGCGCTTGCATAATCCATGACACTGACTCCGCAATGGCTTGATGAACTGCGCAGCCGGACGACGCTGTCCGCGCTGATCGGGCGGAGCATAAAGGTGACGAAGGCGGGCCGCGAATATAAGGCCTGCTGTCCCTTCCATAATGAAAAAACACCCAGCTTCACCATAAACGATGAAAAGGGTTTCTATCATTGCTTCGGCTGTAGCGCCCATGGCGATGCGATACGGTGGATGACCGATCAACGCGGGCTTTCTTTCATGGATGCGGTAAAGGAACTCGCCGCGCAGGCCGGAATGGAGGTGCCCGCTCCCGATCCAAGGGCCGCAAAGCAGGCCGAACAGCGGGCCGGGCTGCATGATGTGATGCAGGCGGCACAGGATTGGTTCGCGGTGCAATTGAACGGCATAGAAGGTGCCGCGCCCGCAGCTATCTGGAACGGCGCGGCATCAATGCGCAAACGGTTAAGGATTTCGGATTTGGCTTTGCGCCTGATAGCCGCAGTGCGCTCAGAACCGCTCTAAAGCATTTTGGTGATGATATGCTGGTAGAGGCGGGCCTGCTTATCAAAGTGGATGAAAAAGAGCCGTATGACCGTTTCCGCGGGCGTTTAATGATACCGATCCGCGATCCGCGCGGGCGTGTCATTGCTTTTGGCGGGCGGATATTGGGCGATGGAGAGCCTAAATATCTTAATTCCCCCGATACCCCGCTATTCGACAAAGGCCGCACATTGTATAATCTCGACAAATGCTCGCCCGCTTCGCGCAGCACAGGGCGGGTGATTGTGGTTGAGGGCTATATGGACGTGATAGCGCTGGCGCAGGCCGGTTTTCCCGATGCCGTCGCGCCGCTTGGCACCGCGCTCACAGAACAGCAGATTGAAATGCTATGGCGAATGACGGAAAAGCCGCTGCTCTGCTTTGACGGCGATGCGGCCGGCCAGAAAGCAGCCATGCGCGCAGCGGGCCGCGCCCTGCCCTTGCTTCGGCCCGGCCATAGCCTGCAATTTGTGACCTTACCCGATGGCCAAGACCCGGATGACCTGCTCAAATCCAATGGACCGCAAGCGTTCAAGCAGTTGCTTGATCATAGCGAGGCTCTGGTTGACCGGCTTTGGCGCATGGAATTATCGGTGCAGCCGCTGGATACGCCAGAAGACAGGGCCAGTTTGAAACAGCGCTTGGGCCAGCATATGGCGGCCATTGGCGATGGCGAGATAAAACGCCATTATGGTGACGCCTTTCGCGACCGTTTCGATGCCCTGTTCGCCCGCAATGCGGCCCCTTCTTTCCGGTCCCCGCCAAATCCGGGATTTTCACGAAGGAATGCCGGGAAATGGAGCAAAATCGGCTATCAACCGACAACAAGCGAAGCCAAGGGGATTAGCGGCAAGGGATCGGACTTGTTGATGCAGGGTTTGCTTGTCAATATCCTACTTTATCCGGCACTAATCGATGCGCAACGTGAGGCATTGATGGGAATACAACCCCGCAATGCCAATTATGCAGAATTGCTCTCCTTCATCCTTGATTGCACATTAACGAAAAAATCTCTTGATAGTGCGGGCTTGCTTACCATATTAGAGGGACAATTGTATAATGTCGCACAGGATTTGCTGCGGGGTGATGGAAAAGCATTTGCTTTCAACCGCAGATCAATGTCCGATGAAGCCGACAATCATACAAGCCTGTCAAAAAATATGGCTGAAATGATAAAGCTGGTAAAACAAAGACCTGCTCTTGAACAGGCTTTGGAACGGGCAACAATGAAGGTCAGTCAGGAACTGACCGAAGAAAATTATGCCGAGCAGCAGCGTCTGCGAAGCGAGAAAGAAGCATTTGACAGGCGAATTGTCGAAATGGCCGATCACGGTCTTGATAACTGACTGCAATAGGAAATAGCCTCGGGGAATTTGAATTGGCAACCAAAGCGAAGAATAACAAAGCGGCAGACGGTGATGCGCCGCTGATCGATTTGAACGGTGCAGACATCAAAAAGCTTTTAACCAGAGCAAAAAAGCGTGGTTATGTAACCTATGATGAGCTGAATAATGCCTTACCTCAGGATCAATATTCATCGGAGCAAATTGAGGATGTTATGTCTGCAATCTCCGAAATGGGCGTCAATATTGTCGAAAATGACGAGGAAGGCGCGGAGCAGGATGAAGCCGATGATCAGGTTAAAACCGTTGATGAAAATGTCGGAGAAAATGATGCCAAGTCGCTGACCGCGCAAAAGAAAACTACCGATCGCACCGACGATCCGGTGCGTATGTATTTGCGCGAAATGGGGGCGGTGGAACTGCTCAGCCGGGAAGGCGAAATTGCTATCGCCAAACGGATTGAGGCGGGCCGTGACACAATGATTTTGGGGCTTTGCGAAAGCCCAATCACTTTTCATGCTATTATCGAATGGTCCCGCGCTTTGAATGAAGGCGAGATGCAGCTGCGCGAAATTCTCGATCTTGATGCGATGCTGTCGAAAGAACCCGCACCCGACAAGATGGGCGAGGACGGAGAAGGCAGCGATGATGACGGCGAAATCAATGAAGAAACCGCCGGTCCGACTTATAAAGACGATGATGAGGATGAGGAAGAAACCGAAACCATCGAGGATGAAGACGGCAATATAACCGAGCGCAAACGTCCGGTGGAAGATGATGACGAAGACAATACGCTAAGCTTGGCGCAGATGGAAGAAGCGTTAAAACCCGACGCGCTTGAACGCTTTGCGAAAATCACCAGCCTGTTCAAAAAATTCTCCAAAATTCAGCTGACACGTATGGAATTGATGTCCAATGGTGAAGAATTGTCCGTCAGCAATGAGAATAAATATAACAAGCTGCGTGAAGAGCTTACCGCCGAGGTGGAAAGCGTACAGTTCCACTCTAACAAGATCGAATTTTTGGTCGATCAGCTATACAGCTTCAACCGCCGCTTGACCGCTCTTGGCGGCCAAATGCTCCGCCTTGCCGAGCGGCATAAAGTGCCGCGCCGGGACTTTTTGAACCGCTATATCGACCATGAGCTAGATGAAAACTGGTTGGATGAAGTAGCCGGGCTTGACAAAAAATGGGCTAAGTTTGCCGAAAATGAAGCTGCGGCGGTCGAACGTATTCGCAATGAAATTTCCGATATTGCTTCGGCCACCGGCATGGCCCTCAGCGAGTTTCGCCGGATCGTCAATATGGTGCAAAAAGGCGAGCGCGAAGCACGTATTGCGAAAAAGGAAATGGTTGAGGCCAATCTCCGCCTCGTAATCTCCATTGCTAAAAAATACACAAACCGCGGCCTGCAATTCCTTGATCTTATTCAGGAAGGCAATATTGGCCTGATGAAGGCGGTGGATAAATTCGAATATCGCCGCGGCTATAAATTTTCGACCTATGCCACCTGGTGGATCCGTCAGGCTATAACCCGGTCAATCGCCGATCAGGCACGCACCATCCGTATTCCCGTTCATATGATTGAAACGATCAACAAACTGGTGCGGACATCGCGGCAATTTTTGCATGAGCAAGGCCGCGAACCGACGCCGGAGGAAATGGCTGAACGCCTGTCCATGCCACTTGAAAAAGTGCGCAAGGTGATGAAAATAGCAAAAGAACCAATCAGCCTTGAAACCCCAATTGGCGATGAAGAAGATTCGCATTTGGGCGATTTTATTGAAGATAAAAATGCGATCATCCCTGTTGATGCTGCGATTCAAGCCAATTTGAAGGAAACCGTCACCCGCGTGCTTGCATCGCTCACGCCGCGTGAAGAGCGGGTGTTGCGGATGCGTTTCGGCATTGGCATGAATACCGATCATACATTGGAAGAGGTCGGGCAGCAATTTTCTGTAACCCGGGAACGCATCCGGCAAATCGAAGCTAAGGCATTGAGAAAGCTGAAGCATCCAAGCCGAAGCCGAAAAATGCGCAGCTTTCTGGATCAATGATGGCGGGCATTTGCCCTACATCTTGTAAACCAGTCCTTTAGAAGTTTGCGCTATATATCTTCGCTTAAGGGGTAAGGCATGGATTGTCGCGCCCGAGGTAATCGGAGATTTTGATGGATAATCTGGCGCGCCCTGTTACGGCAAATGCAGATTCCCCGCACGATTTTGCGGTGGGCCTTACGCAGTCCATAATAGAATCGGGCAGCCAATCCGTTGTAGCCCCGATGCGCAAATTTTTGGAAGACAGTAAAAAAGCGTCCAATTTGCGATCTTCTATCAAGGCGCTACGCCCTGCCTTGCTTGCCGATATTGCCCATTTCATGTGTATTTCCCATGGCCGCCACCCTGGTATTGTTGACCATGCCGCAACCAAAATCATTGATGCCCCGGCACGTCCTTGGCTGGTTCAGGCGATGAACGGCTTTGCCTCTGAGCGTATATATCTTAACAATCTAACCGTTGCCGCCGGCCCAATTTCACGTCAGGCCGGACAGGAAAAAATCACTGCGATCATCACCGCTCAGTCCAAAAGCTTTGAAATGCTGGCGACTTCGGACCGCATGGGCACAGCGGCGGGGGCGGCTATTGCCTTTGTTCTCGATTGGGCCGCCACACGGGACATATTGGATGAATGTGCATTATCTCTGGCACTGGAACCATTTGACCTAGAACTACCCGACCAAGACCAATGCCAACAACTGACTAGGGAATTGGGACGGGATAAGGCAAAACAGAGGGCGATGGCCTTTGGCGCTGAGCAGCTCTTGGCCCAGCAAAAAGGGCTGTGGCAACTTATTGCTGCGCGCCATAATGAAAATCTACACCGAGCCTGACCTGCTCACCTTAATCCTATGCAATTTTTTATAAGCATGGTTGCATTCCTGCCCGCTCATACCTAATCGGGACTTAATCGTTTGATTAAGCAAGGAATGGATATGCGCTTTACTGGCACCGAAAATTATGTAGCAACCGATGATTTGAAGGTGGCAGTCAACGCTGCTGCAACACTCAGGCGGCCTTTGCTGGTCAAAGGCGAACCCGGTACAGGTAAAACCGTATTGGCACAGGAAATCGCGGCAGCCATGGGCGCGCCATTGATTGAATGGAATATCAAATCAACAACCAAGGCGCATCAGGGTCTGTATGAATATGATGCGGTTGCCGGCTTCGCGACAGCCAATTGGGCGATGACCGTGTGCACGACATTAAAAATTATATCAAAAAGGGGAAGCTATGGGAGGCATTCACGTCACCGCAGCTCCCAATCCTGCTGATTGACGAAATTGACAAAGCCGATATCGAATTTCCCAATGACCTGCTTCAGGAACTCGACCGGATGGAGTTTTTTGTTTATGAAACGCACGAAACCATCAAAGCAGCGGAACGCCCGATTGTCATTATAACCTCCAATAATGAAAAAGAGTTGCCCGACGCCTTTTTTGCGCCGCTGTTTTTTCCATTATATCAAATTCCCGGACCGCGAAACGATGCAGGCGATTATCGATGTCCACTTCCCCGGTATCCAGAAGATACTGGTGTCAAAAGCGATGGACATTTTTTACGAGGTCCGCGATGTCCCCGGACTGAAGAAAAAACCAAGCACCAGCGAGCTGATCGACTGGCTCAAGCTACTCTTAGCTGAAGATATGCCTTTGGATGTGCTGCAAAACAAGGATCCAACCAAAGCCATTCCGCCGCTACATGGTGCGCTTTTGAAAAATGAACAGGATGTGATGCTGTTTGAACGGCTCGCCTTTATGGCGCGGCGTAATAGCTAGCGTATATAGTGCTATATATGCTTTGAATCGCGGATGGAATACGCCAGCTCGAAATCACCCCATCTGCGTCCGTTAAAGTATAATGGGACGTAGATATTACGGAATGTTTCATGGGTGCCGCCTTCATGGGCATAAACCGCCATCATATAATCAGCGGTGCTTTCTTTCGCAGGAATATCAACGCCGTTCTTCACAATGATCCCGTTACGGCACCAAGCGTTATCATGCTCCGGATCGCCTGTGGGTGCCTTGCAATAATCGCTCATATGGGTTGGTAAAAATCCGTCTTCAGCCGAACAAATTACAGAAAGATTATTTTCCCCGCGCAGTTTGTCAAAAAGCGGACGCCAATTGGCGTCAGCCCAATCGGTCAAGCGGGAACGATAACGTGGCGGGTTACTGCCAGAAATTTGTTGGTAATTTCTATCAAAAAGCTCTGCTTCGCTCAATATTCCTTGATCTAATGCTTTTTGTGTCATTGCGCGGAATTTTTCGGCGTATGACAACGCCTGCTCAACATAAGGTTCGTCAACTGGTGACATTCCTGCGTGCACAATCTGGTCGAACATTTTGCTGGCATTGATATCCAAATCAGTAATTTTATCATGCGCATCAACAAGCAGGGTTGATAATTTATTGTTGGATTTTTTTACATTATGCTGCGCCGATTTTAGTTCACCGAGCCGCAATTTAACAGTGGCCGCGCTCTGTGCAATTTCTCCATTGCACTCGCCTACTTTGGACACAGCGCCCGCTACTTCGGCGATCATATTGTTCAAACTGGAAAATCTATCTTGGGCATCATGACTTGTATCCGCGCCAGATGTAATTTGCTCCATGAATTTTCCGGCTTCATTACCCAGTGAGTTTACTGTTTGGGTGATTTCCACCGCCGCCATGCGGGAATCGCCGGCCAGCTTTTTCACTTCTGACGCCACTACGGCAAAGCTTCGTCCGGCATCACCGGCTTTGCGCCTCAATTGCCGCACTTGAGGGCGAGCATATTGGTGGTTCGTGCGATCCGGTCGATATTTTGTGACACCGACTTAACCTGTTCCATCGCAGCGGCAAACCCGGTAATATGCTGTCCCAGATGCTTGATCAGCATGATAAGTTCAGAATAGCTTTCCATCGATAGCCGGATAACAGTTTGACCATTTTCAAGCTTGGATTGCGCATCATGGGCATAACGTTTGGCCGCATCGGTCGCACCTGCCACAGCGCTTACTTCATCTTCTAGCGTGCCGGAGATTTTATCCAACTGCTCACTACTGCCGCTAACGCTGTTTGATGCAGTCTTGGCGGCATCCAATATGGAATAGGTTTCCGCGCTTCCGACCGCCAATTCACCGCAAATATCTGCAGTGTTTATACCATTTTTGAGATCAATTTTACGAAGAGGTTCCATATTCTCAATATCTTATAATATATGCTTTCTACACCGCATGGTTAGCAAAATATGGTTACCACAATCTTAAGCAAAAATGCTTTTTCGACCAACATCGTAAAAATGAAAAGAGTTGCGCAATTGGGCATTTCGCCAGTAGATGGATGCATTATGTTTTTTTCTTTTATTGAAGAGCTACGCAGCGCAGGGATCCCCGCATCAGCAAAAGAGCATTTGTTACTGCTGGAGGCGTTGGACCGCGATGTCATTGAACGCTCGCCCGAAGAATTTTATTATTTGTCGCGCTCGGTCTTTGTTAAGGATGAAGGCTTGCTCGACAGATTTGATCAGGTTTTTAACAAAGTTTTCAAAGGTCTGATCAGCAACTATGGTCAGCAAGAGGTTGAAGTGCCTGAAGATTGGCTAAAAGCCATAGCCGAAAAATATTTGTCCGAAGAAGAAATGGAAAAAATAAAATCGCTGGGCGATTGGGACGAGATTATGGAGACGTTGAAAAAACGTCTCGAAGAACAAAAGGAACGTCATGAAGGTGGCAGCAAATGGGTGGGTACAGGCGGCACATCCCCTTTTGGTAATGGCGGCTACAACCCCGAAGGTTTACGGATTGGCGGCGAATCAAAGCATAAACGCGCCATAAAAGTCTGGGAAAAGCGGGAGTTTCAAAATCTTGATAGTACCCGTGAGCTTGGTACCCGCAATATCAAAATCGCAATGCGCCGTTTGCGTAAATTTGCGCGAACCGGGGCGGCGGATGAGCTGGATATTGATGCAACAATAAATGGCACCGCAAAGCAAGGTTGGTTGGACATCCATATGCGCCCGGAACGGCGTAATGCGGTAAAGCTGCTTTTGCTGCTTGATGTTGGCGGGTCCATGGATCCGTTTATCAAACTTTGCGAAGAATTATTTAGTGCGGCGACCAGTGAGTTCAAAAATCTAGAATTTTTCTATTTTCATAACTGTCCTTATGAAGGATTGTGGAAAGATAATCGCCGCCGTTTTGCGGAACGTACCCCGACATGGGATATTCTCCACAAATATGGCCATGACTATAAAATCGTCTTTGTGGGCGATGCGGCGATGAGCCCCTATGAAATCACCCATCCCGGTGGTTCGGTGGAGCATTTTAACGAAGAATCAGGAGCCGTTTGGCTGCACCGCTTTACCAACACCTATCCCGCTTCAGTTTGGCTAAATCCAGTCCCTGAAAAGCAATGGGGCTATTCACAGTCAACCAAGGTGATCCGTGAGCTTCTGGATGATCGTATGTATCCGCTCACGCTCAAAGGGCTGGAAGATGCCATGCGCGAATTGGTGCGAAAAAATTAGGAACAATGCCTTTGGGTGCTGACCCTAATTTGCATCAACAACAGAGAAAAGCTTAGCGATCTGTTCCTGTTCAACCGTTTTTCGGGCGAGATGTCATGATCAATATAGCAAATAGCCGGCCCGTTCTTTGAGCCAAGCCGCTTCATCGGGTAGCGTCAACGCATCGAGATCGGCAGGCGTCGCCGCATTGTCATCGACCCAGAGGCGCATCGCGTCGCTGCCGTTAATCACATCGATGGCGAGCACATCATTGGTATATTCATATTTGAAATCTTTGCCGCGCCAAAGCGGATAGCCGGGATATAGCCGCCTTATCGCTTTGAACGCCAGCGCCTGTATCCTCCAAGGTTTAAATGCCTCATGGATATAATGTGAACCTTCGCAGTGAAGCTGAACTCCATTGCATAATTTACTATTATGTTTGTGAAAAGTTGGCTCAACCCAACATTCGCGCAATAACGCACCGGTCAGCCATTCGGGGGCTAGCGACTGCATTTCAGCGATTACTGCGCGGGCATCAATATCAGGGGCAGCAAACAGTTCCAAGGGCCGCGTTGTTCCCCTGCCCTCGCTCAGCGTTGCTCCCTCCAGCATCACAGTCCCGGCATAAGCGCGCACCATCGTGATATTGGGCGCATTGGGGCTGGGGTTGATCCATATCCGGTCCGCTGGCCATCCATAACCCGGCGCGGCGGCCGGATCCCATCCCTGCATTTCAATAACGCGGTAATCAACGTCCAGGGCGAAATGATTGATAAACCAATGGCCAAGCTCACCCAATGTGAGGCCATGCCGCATTGGGATAGGGCCTGCACCGACAAAGCTTTCCCAACCGGTTCGCAATGTCATGCCTTCTACCGGACGGCCCGCAGGATTGGGACGGTCCAGCACCCAAACCGATTTACCATGCTCAGCCGCAGCCTCCAGCATATAAAGCAAGGTTGTGATGAACGTGTATATACGGCAACCAACATCCTGCATATCTATCAAGATAGTATCAAAGGTGCCCATCATCTGACCTGTAGGGCGGCGCACTTCTCCATAAAGGCTGAATACCGGGATATCATGGACAGGATCTGTAAAATCCTCCGTCTCCATCATATTATCCTGCTTATCCCCCCGCATCCCATGCTGCGGACCAAAAGCGGCTGTCAGGTTAATGCCGTCCAACGCCGCAAGCGCGTCCAAACTATGCGTCAAATCTTCGGTAACAGAGGCGGGATGGGCGAGCAGAGCAACCCGTTTTTCGACAAGATCCCGGCGTAAATCCGGTTCAGACAATAAGCGATCAATTCCGTTTTTCATGCCGTTCCTGCTGCCTTTAATATTTTCGTAAAGCAAGCCTGATCATGAAAATCGGGCCGGTCATAATTATGGGCCAGCGCCCAATAAGATTTTACGCCGTCCGTTTCCTCGCAGACACAGCTAATCGCCGCTTGCAGGTCAAGCCCTGTCCAGTCTTTGGGCAATTGCACCCCTGCTTCTAAGGCAAAGCGGCTTTCGCTCTCATTAAGGGCGATCTGCGGCGCTGCTATATCCAGCGCTGTCATGCCGCCGCGATAGCGCGTGAAATGATAGGCTGCCCATTGTCCCGACGGTGCAAAATTAAGCTCAATATACGCTTGCCCCTCACCGCGCAGGAAAATCTCAAAGCAAGTGCTTTCCCAAAGGCGATCGGTGCGCATCGGCGGTTTAGGGTGTCCGGTTTCCAGGGCGGAAATGTGACAATCCACATGATACCGAAGTGACAATTGCCCCTGACCCGACAACATTGCCTCTACAGCCACATTTTTTATACTCTTGGCTTGCGTTTCTTTGTGGCAGAGCAGCTTCAATATATTGTCCAAACGCACTTCTCCATGCTAGGCGCACGCCTATGACTAACAGCTATAAATCCGATTTGCTCCGCTTACTCAATGAACGCGGTTATATCCACCAGATTACCGACGCCGATGCGCTTGATGGCTTGGCACAAAAACAGATAGTGCCCGCCTATATCGGTTTTGACGCCACGGCGCCGTCACTTCATGTTGGCAATTTGGTTTCGATCATGCTGCTGCGCCGGTTGCAGCAAGCGGGGCACAAGCCGATTGTTGTCATGGGCGGCGGCACAACCAAAGTGGGCGATCCTTCGGGCAAAGATGAAGTGCGCAAGCTGCTCGACAATGATGGAATCAAGCAGAATATTGCGTCTATCCGCCGAATTTTCGAACGTTTCTTAAACTTCGATGATAGCCCTACTGGCGCCATAATGGTGAACAATGCCGATTGGCTGGACAAGCTTGGCTATATTGACCTGCTGCGTGATGTCGGACGCCATTTCACATTAAACCGTATGCTGACCTTTGATTCGGTGCGGTTGCGGCTGGAACGGGAACAGCCGCTAACCTTCCTTGAATTCAACTATATGATCCTGCAAGCTTATGATTTTCTTGAGCTCTCACGCCGCTATGGCTGCCGGTTGCAAATGGGCGGATCAGACCAATGGGGCAATATCGTCAATGGTATGGAATTGGGCCGCCGTATTGACGGGACCGATCTTTTTGGCGTCACTACGCCGCTGATCACTAAATCCGACGGCAGCAAGATGGGTAAGTCAGTCAGCGGCGCGGTGTGGTTGCATGAGGACCAGTTACCCCATTGGGATTATTGGCAATTCTGGCGAAATAGCGATGACCGTGATGTTGGCAAATTCCTGCGACTGTTCACCGATATCGACCTTGCCGAGATTATCAGGCTTGAGGCGCTGGAAGGCAGTGCGATCAACGAAGCAAAAATTGCGCTGGCCAATGCCGCAACCGCATTATGCCGCGGTGAAGAAGCAGCAAAGGCAGCCGAAACCACAGCCGCGCAGACCTTTTCAGGCGGCGGTGCAGGCGAAGATTTGCCCAGTGTTAAAATTGAGAGTTCGGAAATTTCAATCCTTGATGCCCTTTTGGCCATCGGTTTTGCGTCATCCAAAAAAAGAGGCGAGGCGGCTAATTGATGGCGGCGGCGCACGTATTGACGGGGAACAAGTTACAGATGAAACTATGATGATCGCAGCTTCGAGTGAATCTGTCAAAATTTCGTCGGGTAAGAAAAAGCATGGGTTACTGATGTTTTCCACCTGATTTTTCATTTATTTAGACTCAATATCCGCATTGCCTTTACGGTTTATTTGTAAATTTCTGTCATCACTTGTTTCTAATAATAGGGGCAAATAAGGGTCGCAGATTTATGGCGCAAGTGGTACAAAATGAAGATTATGATCTCCGCCGGGCCGCAAGGCACAGGGCGGATTATCAAGTCATCGTCGAAAGCAAAAGGCATGGCGATCAAAAGGCGCATATCGTCAATGTGTCCGCCCATGGCTTTATGACAGATGATAATGAAGTCTTCGAACGCGGCGACCGTATTGAGCTGCGCCTGCCCGAAGTGGGCCGGATTGAGGCGCATCTGATCTGGTCAGTTGAAAAACGCGCCGGTTTTCAGTTTGAACGGGTGATCCGGATAACCGATTTCATGAAAATGTTGAAATCCATATCGCCCAAACGGCGGTAATGAACTCACCCACCCCGTAAGGTTGCGATTCCGGCATCGCGTTCAAACAGATAAAGCGCAAGCCGCGCCGCAGCGCCGCGTGCCCCCGATTCCAGCCCGCCATCACGGTCCAAAAGCAGCCGCGCATCATCCGACGCCATGCCAATCATGGTGCGCACTTGATCAGGCGTTGCCACGCGGAACGGACTTTCCCCAGATTGCCGCGTACCAAGCAATTCCCCTGCTCCGCGCAGCCGCATATCTTCCTCCGCAATCCGAAACCCGTCATTGCTTTCCCGCATCAGTTTCAGCCGGGCAGCCGCCGTCTCGCCTATTTGCGCGCTGCGCACCAGCAGGCAGATGGATTTTTCTGCCCCCCGCCCGACCCGTCCGCGCAGCTGATGCAGCTGCGCCAAGCCAAAACGGTCCGCGGCCTCAATAATCATCAACGACGCATTGGGCACGTCAACACCTACTTCAATAACAGTAGTAGCGACCAGAAGCTGCGTTTTTCCGGCGGCAAATGCCTCCATGACGGCATCTTTTTCCGGCCCCTTCATCCGGCCATGAACAAGCGCAACCTTATCCCCAAAACGCAGACGCAGTTGTTCAGCCCGGTTCTCGGCGGCTGCGAGATCGCTATTCTCACTCTCTTCTACCAGCGGGCATACCCAAAAGGCCTGCTTAGCAGAGGCCAGGTGGCGGCCCACAGCATCCACCAATTCGGGCAGTCGCTCCGCCGACATTACTCTGGTTTCAACCGGCGTGCGCCCCGGCGGTAATTCGTCCAGCTGTGAGCTGTCCATTTTCGCCATAACAGGCGAGTGCGAGCGTGCGCGGAATCGGTGTTGCCGTCATGACCAGAAGATGCGGCACACCCTTTGCCTTGCGTGACAGCATCAAACGCTGTGATACCCCAAAACGGTGTTGTTCATCAATCACCGCGACTGCGAGCGATTTATACATCACCGCCTCCTGAAATATCGCATGGGTGCCGACCAATATATCAATACTGCCATCGGCCAGTCCCATCAGCGTAGCTTCGCGCACCTTGCCCTTATCCCGGCCTGTCAGGATGGCGATATTCACTGGCAGGCCGGACAGCATTTGCCGCAAATTGGCGAAATGCTGCCGCGCCAATATCTCGGTCGGGGCCAGCAATGCGCCCTGCATCCCGCATTCCACCGCCCGGAGCAATGTCATAAGGGCAACCAGCGTCTTGCCCGCGCCAACATCCCCCTGCAAAAGACGCAGCATTGGCCGTGTCTGGGCCAAATCGCCCTCAATCTCGGCAATTGTCCGCTTCTGCGCCCCGGTAAGGTCAAAGGGCAGCTTTAATGCGCCTGTCAGTCGGCCATCACCCCTGATTGCTATCCCTTGCCGCCGATCGAGCGCGGCCCGCACGAGCCGCATAGCAAGCTGATTTGAAAACAGCTCATCATAGGCAAGCCGGTCACGCGAGGCTGTATCATCCCTGCGGTGGACACCGGCCAGGGCACTTGGCCAATCAGGCCATCGCTGCTTTTGCAAGACGCTTGGTTCAATCCATTCGGGAAGCACCGGAATACGGGCCGCCGCATCGCTAATCAATTGCCCCAATCTTTTGTTGGTCATACCATCGGACAGCGGATAAACAGGTTCGGCCAGCGCAGGCGCAATGGCACTGTCCAGCGGCTCCATATGGTCGGGATGGACAATTTGTAATTCATCACCATAGCGTTCCAGCTTGCCCGAAATAACACGCTCTTCGCCCAGTGGAAGCTGCTTCTTTGCCCAGCCTCCATTGCGTCCGAAAAAAGTCAGCGTGACATAATTACCCTCCGCATCAGAGGCGAAAATGCGGGTTGGGGCGCGGGGCGAGCCACCCCCGCGATATTCAGCGATGACCAAGCGGATAATGATATTCTGCCCCACATCCGCAACATCAAGCAGCGATACCGGTTTGCGATAAGTCCAGTTGACTGGAAATGATAGAGAAGATCCTTGATCCGCTCCAGCTTCAACCGTTCCAGCGGCTTGGCAAGCTTTGGACCGACGCCTTGCATGGAGCGCACTTCTGCAAATAGAGGATTGAGTATATCGGGACGCATGGCTAACGCCCTCTATAAACCGAAAATCAGCCATGACTAGAAGGACGTCCCCATGGACCGTGATGCCTATATCCGCAAATTGCGTTTCCGCGCCTCGCATCGCGGCACAAGGGAGGCCGATGCTATGGTTGGCGGCTTTTTCGAAACCTATCACGGGACATGGGATGCAGCCCAATTTGCCTGGTTTGAACGGCTGCTCGAAGAACAAGATGTAGACATCATGGCATGGGCAATGGGCATAGCTATGCCGCCAGAAACATTTAGAGGCGGCATGATGGATGCATTAAAAATGCTTGATTTCATAACATTGCCTCCGGGACTGATCAAGAAATATTAAATATGCCTAACCTCCAAACTATCATTAGGGCAGGCAAAGGACTGACGCTGGCATCGGTACCTCAGGGATTTACACCGCTGTTGCTCGCCGACCTTGCGCGGGCCGCGCATGGCCGTACGCTGTTCATTGCCGCCGATGATGCAGCGATGCGCGGCTTGGCTGATACCATACCCTTTTTCGCTGGCGAGCTTGAGATATTGCAATTTCCCGCTTGGGACTGCTTGCCCTATGATCGCGCGTCTCCTTCGCTTGCAATAACGTCGCAGCGTATGGCGACGTTGCAAGCATTGCAACAACCGCCAAAAGCCAAACAGCTTATCCTCACCACAATCGGCGCAGTAATTCAGCGGCTGGTTACTCCATTTCGCATCCGACAAACCGGCGAGAGGTTGGAGCCAGGCCGGATGATCAGCCGGGAACGCATCGCCGACCTGCTTATCGCCAACGGGTATTTCCGCGTCGATACCGTCTCCGATTCGGGCGAGTTCGCGATCAGGGGCAGCATTGTTGACATCTTTCCTGCGGGCAGCGAAACCGGGCTACGCCTTGATTTTTTCGGCGACGAGATTGAAACAATGCGGCGGTTTGATGCGCAAACACAACGCAGCATCGGCCCTGTTGACCGGTTCGACATATTGCCCGCCGTCGAAGCATTGATGGACAGCGAATCAATCAAACGATTCCGCACCCATTACCGAGAACTATTCGGAGCGACAGCCACCGGCGATCCGCTGTATCAAGCGGTTTCGGAAGGGCGCCGCTTATCCGGCATGGATCATTGGCTGCCGCTCTTTGAAGAGCGTATGGAAACGCTGTTCGACCATATAGGCGCCGATGCGCTTGTGTTGCGTGATGGCGCAGCGGTCACTGCGGCGCAGACACGGTTTGAGGCGATTGCCGATTATTATGATAACCGTGTGCGTGCGGCCTCTGCGGAGCCGGGCAGCTACCGCCCACTGCCGCCTGACCGGCTCTACCAAAGCGTCGATGAGCTTGAATCTCGTTTCCAAAGCGCAGCCGCACATATCATTACGCCTTTTTCTCAACCCGAAAGCGCCAATATCATGGATTTTGCGGTACAGGCCGCCCGTGATTTCACCCCCGAACGCGCACAGAAAACCAATATTTATGAGGCGGTGTCCGCGCATCTGAGGCAAATGGTGATGCAAGGCAAAAAAACCGTCATTGCCAGCTATTCCGCCGGTGCTCGCAGCCGTTTGCACGGGTTGCTCTCTGATCACGGGGCACCGCCGTTGGTGGAGGCAGATGGCTGGCAATCGGCCTTGGGCATCGCCACCAAGGGCCGGGCGGCAATGGTTATCCTGCCAATAGATCATGGGTTTACCAGCGATGACGTCACTATCATCAGCGAACAGGATATGCTGGGCGACCGGCTTGTTCGGCGGAGCAAGCGAAAGAAGAGCGCCGATGCCTTTCTGGCGGAACTTGCTGCGCTTTCGCCGGGCGATCTCGTTGTCCATATGGAACATGGCATTGGCCGCTATGAAGGGCTGGTGTCGATCACCGTGGGCAAAAGCCCGCATGATTGTGTCGCGCTGACCTATTCGGGCGGAGACAAGCTGTTCGTTCCTGTTGAGAATATTGATGTGCTTTCACGCTATGGCTCAGGTGAAGAAGGCGCCTCGCTCGACAAATTGGGCGGAGAAGCGTGGCAACGGCGCAAATCCAAGCTGAAAGAACGCATCCGCGCGATTGCGCATGAATTGTTGGCGACAGCGGCCCAGCGGGCCTTGCGTTCGGGTGTGCAAGTGGAGGTTGATCCGTCCGCCTATGCCAGCTTTGCCGATCGTTTTCCATATGAAGAAACCGAGGATCAACAAAGGGTTATAACCGAAGTGCTTGACGACATGGCGTCAGGGCGTCCGATGGACCGGCTTGTTTGCGGCGATGTTGGCTTTGGCAAAACAGAGGTCGCAATGCGCGCCGCTTTTGCCGCCGCTATGGCAGGCTATCAGGTAGCAATTATCGCACCCACAACCCTGCTCGCGCGGCAGCATTATAGCAATTTTGCCGACCGTTTCCGCGACCTGCCACTAAAAGTCGGGCGCTTGTCCCGCTTGGTGCCATCAGGTGAAGCCGCCGCCACCCGCGATGCCTTGGCTGATGGAACGCTCGATATTGTTATAGGCACCCATGCCGTTTTATCAAAATCTCTTAATTTTAAGCGTTTAGGCATTGTTATTGTTGATGAAGAGCAACGTTTTGGGGTAACGCATAAGGAGCGTCTTAAAGCGCTAAAAACCGATGTTCATATGCTGACGCTTACCGCAACGCCGATTCCCCGAACACTTCAAATGGCGATGTCGGGATTGCGCGAACTGTCGGTGATCCAGACACCGCCAGTCGACCGGCTTGCGGTGCGTACCTATATAATGCCTTGGGATCCGGTGGTTCTGCGCGAGGCTTTGCTGCGCGAACATTATCGCGGTGGGCAAAGTTTTTTCGTCGTTCCCCGCATATCCGATCTGCCCGAGGTTGAGGATTATCTTCGCGAAGTGGTTCCAGAGGTAAAATCCATCACAGCGCATGGTCAAATGTCGGCCAGCGTCGTCGAAGAGCGGATGAGCGCCTTTTATGACAAAAAATATGATGTGCTGTTATCCACCACCATCGTCGAAAGCGGCCTAGATATACCGAGCGCCAATACGCTGATCATCCATCATGCGCAGCGTTTTGGCATGGCACAGCTTTACCAGCTGCGCGGCCGGGTGGGCCGGTCTAAAACCCGCGCCTATGCTTATCTTACCACCCCGCCCAACAAAGCGCTGACCGAAACGGCTGAAAAAAGGCTGAAGGTTCTGGGCGATCTTGACACGCTGGGTGCGGGTTTTCAACTGGCCAGTCATGATCTCGATATTCGTGGTGCAGGCAATCTGGTTGGCGACGAACAATCGGGGCATATTAAAGAAGTTGGCTTTGAACTTTACCAATCCATGCTGGAAGACGCGATTATCGCGGCCAAAGCCGATGCGCAGGGTATTGCCAGACCGCGTGAGGGATTCAGCCCGCAAATCACTATCGACGCGCCGATATTGATTCCGGAAGACTATGTTCCCGATCTATCGGTTCGCATGGCGCTTTACCGACGTTTGAACGACACCGAAGATGCGCAGGAGATGGAGAGCTTCGCCGCCGAAATGGCCGACCGCTTTGGGCCGATACCAGCACCCGCCAAAAATCTGCTGCGACTTATCGAAATCAAACAAAATGCGCTTGTTGCCGGTGTCGCAAAGATGGAGGTCGGCCGCGCGGAACCTTGGTTAGTTTCCATGAGGATAACCCGCCCAACATACCGGGATTGCTTGCCTATGCAGCGAAACTGGGCGAGGTTGCAAAATTGCGCTCGGACAGTAAACTCGTTATTCAGCGTGTCTGGCACGATCCCGAAAGCCGTCTAAACGGATGCTTGCAACTGTCAAAGGGGCTGGCCAATCTCGCAAGGAAGGTCGCGGCGAAATAGGATTTGCGGCTGGCCGCCTGCGGTATTGCACTTACCGTTTAACCCTGATGGAGAGCGAAGCGTTCAAATTCCTGTGCCAATAATGGCGGTGAGCGCAAGAATCCTTGGAAATAATCGCACATTTCGGCCTTAAGCATATGCAATTCTTCAACCTTCTCCACGCCCTCTGCAATGATCATTAAACCCAAAGCTTTCCCCATTGCTATAATCGCGCGCAATATGATCCGGTCCTTGCTTGTCCCTGCAATATCGGGCGTCATGCCCTTGTCGATTTTCAGATAATCGAGCGGCAGGTCTTTCAAATAGGCCAGGCTGGAGTAACCAGTGCCAAATCATCGAGGGCAATGCGTATCCCCTGCCCGCGCAGCTTTTCCAATTCATTTGCCGCTCGCTTAGCATTACGAACTAAACTCTCTTCGGTCAGCTCCAACGTCAGGCGGCGAGGTGAAAAACCGTTTTGTTTGAGCAACATCATCAATCGCCCGGCATAACCTTCGGTCAACTCCTCCGCGCCCAAATTGACCGACAGGCGCAGCTTGTCGAGCGTGGCAGGCCACTGCGCAGCGATAGCAATAGCTTCCTCTTGGATCAAATGTGACAATTCTTCGCGTAAATCACAGCGGTCTGCGGCAGAGAACAACGCATCAGCACTGACCTCTCCCCACGCCGGATGATGCCATCGGGCAAGCGCCTCTGCCCCCACCAAAGCGCCATTGGAGACGGCAAATTGCGGTTGCAGCATGATGGTAATCTGCCGCGCAGCAATGGCTGAACGCAAATCTGCATCCAGCGCCGATGCCAGCTTAGCGCTATCCGGGCTATGATATTCGGCAATTAAAAACCGTCTGCCCTTTCGCCCATAGGCCTTGGCCAGTGCGCTCTGAGCCCTGTGTAGAAGGCCTTCTCCACTTTCTTCTGTCCCCGATGCCGCGACACCGATCCGTGCGCTGATATGCAGCGGCTTTCCAGGTTTGCCGAAATCAGAAGATAATATGTCGATCAAGGATTCGGCATGAATTTCCATTCTGTCCGCTCCGCCCGCCGCTATAATCAGGAATTCGCGCCCCGGCAGACGCGCGGTGAACAGCGTCCCTTCAATATATGCGCTGGCAAATTTGCGCAGCCTCGCCCCGACCTTGCGGATTACGGCATCCCCGTCTGCCCGGCCAAAACGGTCATTTATCTGCTTTAAGTCACGGATACCGACGATGATTGCCAAAAGCCCCGGATGATGCCCCGCCGCAAATTGCGCAAGCCGTTCCATCGCCGCCTTATGCCGCAACATCGGCACAAGGGCTTTGGCGCTGCTATCCGCTATATAGGTTGCATTTTTTGGCATTTTATCCTGTTACGCGAAAAAGATTTCCGGACCCTTACCATATTTGAAAGGCAGAAAGCCTTTGCCCTGACATTATTTCGGCTTACATGGGACAGATGATTGACGGATTTGGACGGAATATCGATTATTTGCGCATCTCGGTAACCGATAGATGCAATTTCCGTTGTCAATATTGTATGCCGGAAAATCAAAGCTTTCTTCCACATGGCGAATTGCTTGATTATACCGAAATTGCGCTGCTCGCCGACCGGTTCATCGCCCATGGTATCCGCAAAATCCGGCTCACAGGCGGAGAGCCTCTGGTACGACGCGATATGCAAGTGCTGCTCTTGGCGCTGGGCAAATATGTTCAGCAGGGCCGTCTCGACGAATTGACGCTGACCACCAATGGCAGTCTGCTTGCCAAATTTGCACCGATTTTGGTTCAGGCAGGCGTACAGCGGATTAATGTCAGCCTCGATAGTTTAGATCCTCAAAAATTTTCAAGCATTACACGCGGCGGCAAATTGGATCAGGTGCTATCGGGCATAGCCGCCGCCAAGCAGCATGGCCTGCATATAAAAATCAATATGGTGGCGATGAAAGGCGTTAATGAAACCGACTTGCTGGCCATCGCCCATATGTGCGCAGGCGAAGGTCATGATCTGGCCATCATCGAAGCCATGCCACTGGGCAGCAGTGTTACAGGCCGAAAACAAGGCTATATCAGCGCCGATGATTTTGTTTCGCCTCTGCGAGATATTACCCCGCTTGTTGCCATCACAGACCGTAGCGCTGGCCCTGCCCGCTATTGGCGAGCAGAAAATCTGGACCTGAAAATAGGGATGATTACACCGCTCAGCCGCAATTTTTGTGATGATTGCAACAGGTTACGGCTGACTACGGATGGTAAAATCTATATGTGCCTTGGATCGGAAATGAATATTGATTTCAAGGCAGCCATACGCGATCAGGGGCTGAAGGCGGTCGATAAACTTTTGCAAAAGCACTTAGGTTAAAACCGGAAAGGCATGATTTTGAACAGCAAATGGAAAATTCACTGGCCCGTCTTGGCCGGACAATGAATGCGACCGGTGGATGATTGATTTTTCCAAATTGGCGCTGCTTGCTTCGAATACTGATAACGCGCGGGAGGCAGAGGCTTTGCTGCGCGAACAATATGAATTTGTTGACCTTGAACAGGCAAGCGCCGCGATCGTATTGGGCGGCGATGGCTATATGCTGCAAGTGCTGCATAGCCTGCTCGAAAACCGGCGGGACATTCCGGTTTATGGCATGAACCGTGGTACGGTTGGGTTTTTGATGAACGGTTGGCATCCCACCGATTTGGCAAGCAGCCTTGCCCGCGCCAAAAGCTTTACCGTAAAACCTCTTATGATGACCGCCGCAACGGTGGACGGACAACAATTCACCCTTCCCGCGATAAACGAGGTTTCCCTTCTGCGTGAAACGCGTCAGGCGGCCAAGATCGGAATTGCCGTCAATGGCCGTACGGTGATTGCGGAATTGGTCTGCGACGGGATATTAGTAGCCACCCCGGCCGGTTCAACCGCCTATAATCTGTCCGCTAATGGCCCGATATTGCCGCTTGATTCTTCTCTGCTCGCGCTCACTCCGATCAGCCCGTTTCGTCCGCGACGTTGGAAAGGAGCAATTTTACCTGACCGATATGTCATCCGGCTTGATATTCTGGAATCAAATAAACGCCCGGTAAGCGCAGTGGCGGATCAGCGTGAAATCCGCGAAGTGGCGTGGGTTGAGGTCGTGTTGGACCGTAACAGGGCTATGACTTTGCTGTTTGATCCAGACCATGCGCTCGACGATCGGATCGCAATGGAACAATTTGTTGTTTGAGTGCTTGCAATGTCGTGAAAGTCGCTGCTATAGGCCCGCTGTCCGGTGATGATCCGGACTGTTCCCTGGTAGCTCAGTGGTAGAGCAGTTGACTGTTAATCAATTGGTCGGGGGTTCGAATCCTCCCGGGGAGCCATTTTTCATTATGCCGGAAAAATGGCTTTCAATATCAGGCGAACCGCCACATATCCCACCAATATACCGGTAATCCAGCGTAAATAGCGCGGTGAAAGCAGCCTTAAACCTATCATTCCGCCTATTTGTCCGCCGATCAGAACCGATAGCAAAAGCGGCCAATGGGCTATGGCCTGCATCCCTATATCGGTGCCGCTTTGTTTCCAAAGCTGTCCGGTAAGACCGGCAGCGGAATTGATCAAGATATAAAGGGATGAAAAAGCTGCGATTCGCCGCGCATCGGCCCAGCGGATCAAGTGCAGAATGGGTGCGAAAAATATCCCGCCGCCAATCCCCGACAGCCCTGCCAAAAGCCCAATAAAGGCTGATAGAAACATTAAGGGCAGCATCTTAATGCGCCACTGCGGCAGGCGTTCTAAGGGCAGAAATAAAGCAAGCGAAGACAACAGCAGCGCACCGCCCAATATGGCAAAAAACACCCCCTGCGACAAAACCACCATCCCGCCCAGAAAGGACATGGGCGCCGAAAGGATAATCAGCGGCAAACAGGCGCGAAAATCAATCTGCCCTGCCCTTTTATAACGAATAACACCGCCTGTTACGACAACCAGATTGCACAAGAGCGACAGGACCGGGATTAGCCGGTAATCGACATCATAGAGCGCAAGCAACGCAGTATAAGTCGATCCCCCACCAAAACCGACCGATGCGTAAACCATCGCAACAAATACGAAGAGCAGGACTAAAATATGCATGATGTGCCAAACCTAAACTGCCCGGCATGCCTATCATTCCCGCGCATACGGGAATTCAGAGCCGGGCCTATATATTTGCGCAGGAAATGACGGGTCAAATTTCACTTTCAGGAGCTGGTTTTTCGCATTCGCGGGAATGACAAACTTAGGGTCAGGACCTATTAAATGCCCATTCGAGGTTTGAGGCCATTTTGTTCAGTGCAAGGCGGCAAGCGCTGGGCTTAGTGGTTCTAAGTCCAAGCTTGCCAACGCAGCAATGGACAAAATGGGTCAAATCCGAAGGACGCCAAAATGGCTTCGATCTCAAAGCGAAATCCCCTTGCAGGCAGAAAAACTGCCTGCCGTCTGCATTTCGCTCCGGTATCTTTGCCATTTTGTCGCCTCGAAGGTGTATTTAATAGGTCCTGACCCTAATATAAAAAATGCTTAGCTGTACGATCCATGGCAATGTTTATATTTCCGCCCCGATCCGCAAAGACAAGGATCATTACGCTTCAAATCGGTATTGCCAGCATAAGGATCATCGCTATGCGGGCTGGGCGCCCCCATTTGCGCAGCGGCAAGGTTGTGGTGACAAGGCCCAAATCACCGGCATCAATGTCATTGCTGTCATCCTCACCAGTGAAAGGATCAATATGCGTGGTCAAAAAGTCGGGAAGCTCCGGCAGTTCGGGCACATCAATCTGTTCTTCGGTGCGGAATTCATTTGTCGCGATAGTTTTGGTAACATCTTCGCGGATAGCAGCCAGCATTTTTTCGAACAGGCCAAAAGATTCCTGCTTATATTCATTGATTGGCGTTTTTTGCGCATAAGCGCGTAAATAAATAACCTGACGCAGCGCATCCAATGTTGATAAATGCTCCTTCCAATGATGATCAAGCATTTGAAGTAATATACTTTTTTCAACTGATTTCCAAGTCTCTGGATCCAGTTCGACGCTTTTCTGTTTGAACAGGGCCTCTGTCTGTTCGGCAATGCGCTCTTCGATTATTTCCGCTTCGATTGTTTCTTCCTGCAGCCATGCGTCGATATCGGGTTCCAGCGTCAAAACCGCTTTGAGTTGGGTTTTGAGGCCGTCTATATCCCATTGTTCGGGATAGGTGCCCGCTGGGCAATGGTCGGCAATGATGGAATTGACGGTGTCGTTCCGCATATCTTCAACCACATCATCAACCGCATCGGCGTCCATAATCTCGTCACGTTGGGCATAGATGACCTTGCGTTGGTCATTCATAACATCATCATATTCAACCAGCTGTTTACGCACGTCATAGTTGCGCGCCTCCACCTTGCGCTGTGCGGTTTCGATCGCTTTGGAAAGCATTTTGCCGCCAATCGCTTCGCCGTCTTCCAATGAACTGTTCATCATCTTGGCAAAAAGCGATTCTGAACCGAATATACGCAGCAGATCATCCTCTAGGCATAGGTAGAAACGCGATAGGCCGGGATCACCTTGTCGGCCCGAACGACCGCGCAGCTGATTGTCGATACGGCGGCTTTCATGGCGTTCAGTAGCCAGAACAAAAAGCCCACCTGATTCCAGCACCTTGGCCCGCTCGTCTGCGACCTCTTCCTTCAACCTTGCAATGGCTTCGTCACGGGCTGGGCCTTCTTCTATTTCGCCCAGCTCTTCATCAATCCGGAACTCCAAATTGCCGCCCAGCTGAATATCGGTGCCGCGTCCAGCCATATTGGTCGCAATTGTTACTGCGCCAAGCCGCCCTGCCTGCGCCACGATATGCGCCTCTTTTTCGTGCATTCGCGCGTTCAAAATACTGTGTTCGACCCCATCTTTGGTCAAAAATTCAGACAACATTTCCGATTTTTCAATCGACACCGTGCCGACCAAAACAGGCTGTCCGCGCACATTGGCTTCTCGGATAGCCTTTGCAATGGCGAGAAATTTATCTTGAGTGTTTTTATAGAATTGGTCATCCTCATCAATCCGTTGAACCGGTAAATTTGTCGGGATTTCGACAACATTCAGCTTATAGATTTCATGAAATTCGCCCGCTTCGGTTGCGGCCGTTCCGGTCATGCCGCCAATTTTGGGATACATACGGAAATAATTTTGGAATGTGATGGTGGCCAGCGTTTGGTTTTCCTTCTTGATATCCACGCCTTCTTTGGCCTCCACCGCCTGATGCAGGCCGTTTGACCAGCGGCGGCCGTCCATCATTCGCCCGGTAAATTCGTCAATGATGATAACTTCGCCATCCTTGATGATATAGTCGGTATCGCGCTTAAACATCACCTGCGCCTTTAGAGCCTGATCCAGATGGTGCACGACAAGCGTATTTTCATAATCATAGAGGTTTGACCCTTGGATCAACCCGGCATTTTCCAACAAACGCTCCGCCTTTTCAGTGCCATCTTCGGTTAAGATAACGTTGCGTGCCTTTTCATCCTTTTCATAATCCTCTTCGGTTAATTGCAGGACGATTTGGTTGACGGCGATATACAGATCGGTTTTATCATCGGTCGGGCCAGAAATAATCAATGGCGTCCGCGCTTCGTCAATCAGGATTGAATCGACCTCATCGACAATTGCAAAGTTGAACGGGCGCTGCACCATCTTTGCGCGTTCATATTTCATGTTATCGCGCAGATAATCAAAGCCCAGCTCGTTATTGGTCGCATAGGTAATGTCGCAGGCATAAGCCTCGCGCCGTTCAAATTCGGTCAAATTAGGAACAATAACTCCTGTGGTTAGCCCCAAAAAGCCGTATATCTTGCTCATCCATTCGGCATCACGGCGAGCGAGATAGTCGTTCACCGTAACAACGTGGACGCCCTTGCCCTCCAAAGCATTTAGATAACAGGCAAGCGTTGCCACCAAAGTCTTACCTTCGCCGGTTCGCATTTCGGCAATTTCACCGCGATGGAGGACGATACCGCCGACCATCTGCACATCAAAATGCCGCATCCCCATCACCCGGCGCGATACCTCCCGCACTGTGGCAAAGGCTTCGGCCAATATATTGTCCAACGTTTCGCCCGCAGCCAAACGGTCGCGGAAAAGGCCGGTTTGCGCCTTTAGCTGATCATCACTGAGCGCTTCAATCTGCGGTTCGAAAGCGTTGATCTTGGAGACGATTTTCATCACCGATTTGACATAACGGTCGTTAGACGAACCGAAGAGCGACTTGGCCATTTTGCCGAGCATATGATATTTCCTTAAATTCTATAATGATAGTCAGCGGGGCGATTGCCAGCAGCGCTGTTTCTGAAGCTTGATAGGGAAAAGACGGACAGGCACAGCCATCCGCGCCGCAAAGGGCCTATTGCCGGTTACGATCACCAATGTAAGTGGTGGAGGCGGCAGGAGCAACAAAAGCAAAAAAGTGACAATGCCGTTGGGCAGAAATTGCGGGCAATGACGCGTTAAAAAAATCTGTTTGAACAGCGGCTTTGCCATCCTCCATCAAGGCATCAACAATGATTTCAGCCGTCACCGCATCACGGCCCAGCGTGCTTTGTTCCGGGCGCACACATTCGGCTGCCTGCGCCGTAGTCAGGCCAGACATTATTGCCAAAAGGAACAGGAAAGCGCGTGTCATCATGATCTTTACACCGCGCATATAATCATCCCCGCACACTTCGTCCAGCACTATGAACAGATTAGCGTTAAACTATAGCTGTGCGAAGACGCAAATTCTTGCAATCATGGTATCTGATAAGCTAGGCGAAACGCCTTAGATATTGCCACAGAAAGATACGGCCTTGCTTACCAAATCCCCCCTTGCGCCAGACCAATTTCCTGCCCTAGCTGAAATTTCAGGCGTAGAACTGCGTATTGCAAGAGCGCGGTACAAGGAATGGGACCGGTGCGACCTGACATTTGCTGAACTATGTGAGGGAACCAGCGTCGCAGGAGTCACCACGTCAAATATCTGCTGTTCGACCGAGGTTGAAATGACGCGGGAGAATCTGAAAAAAGGAACTGCACGTGCATTGGTGGTCAATGCCGGGAACAGTAATGCCTTCACTGGCTTTCGCGGGCGCGAGGCGGTGGAGCTGATCATCGGCAAAATGGCCGCCCATCTGGGCTGTGCAGCAGAAGAAGTCTATGTTTCCTCCACCGGAGTAATCGGTGTGCCGCTGCCCATGGATAAGGCAGATGCAGGCATAGACGCCGTTATCACAGCAGCTCCGTGCAGCTGGGAAGAGGCGGCAGCGACAATCGCCACTACAGATACCTTCCCCAAGGGCGCCGGAGCCAGTGCAGTTATAGGCGGCAAGACTGTCCATTTATCGGCAATCATTAAAGGCAGCGGCATGATCGCACCTGATATGGCGACAATGCTCGGTTATATCTTCACCGATGCAGCGATTGAACCGGCTTTCCTGCAAGCGCTTTTGACCAATGCAACCCGCAAAAGCTTTAATTGTATCACAGTGGATAGTGATACATCGACCAGCGATACGGTTTTGGTTTTCGCTACTGGCAAAGCGGGGAATGCGGTACTCGGCTCCTTTGACGATCCTGGCGCGGATGCCTTTGCCGCTGCGTTGGACGATGTGTGCCTCCGCCTTGCCCATTTGGTCGTGCGCGACGGTGAAGGGGCGAGCAAATTCATCGAAATCGCCGTTACCGGCGCGGTTAGCAACGAAAGTGCACGCCGTATCGGCATGGCGGTCGCCAATTCTCCTCTGGTTAAAACCGCAATAGCGGGCGAGGATGCCAATTGGGGCCGCGTGGTGATGGCCGTGGGCAAGGCAGGCGAGCCCGCCGACCGTGACCGGCTCGCCATCCGCTTTGCCGACAAATGGGTGGCACAGGCGGGACTAGCCGCCGATAGCTATGACGAAGCGCCGGTTGCCGAGCATCTGAAAGGCAGCGAAATCAGCATCGGCGTGGATTTAGGAATGGGCAATGGCCGCGCGACGGTTTGGACCTGCGATTTAACGCACGGTTATATTTCGATCAACGCCGATTATCGCAGCTAAATCTATAGCAGCCGCCGCGGTTTATCAGCCCGCAGCGGTGACAATCCATTCCTTAATTGCCGCCTTGGGCGCAGCGCCAACTTTGGTGTCGGCGACTTGACCATTTTTGAACAAGATCATCGTCGGAATACCGCGCACGCCATATTTGGCCGGGGTGTCGGGATGGTCGTCGATATTCAGCTTGGCGATGGTTACGCTTTCGCCCAATTCGTCACTTAATTCTTCAAGGCTTGGCCCAATCATTTTGCACGGCCCGCACCATTCCGCCCAAAAATCAACGACGACAGGCTTGTCGCTTTGTAAGACGGCCTGTTCAAAATCACTGTCACCGACTGCTTTAATAGCCATAAGAAATCTCCTTATCAAATTAATGGGAATGTAGGCGGCGCATGGAGTGGTGACAAGACGGATTGATGATAGAAAATATTGGCAAGACTAAATGGATCGGCGAATATGCCGCTTTGCCCGTGGGTGAAAATTCAGCTAAACCGGGCGGTGCGGGGCCAATACAGATTCCTCCAATGGCATCATTACCGGACCATGGGTGAACAACAAACAGCTCTCAACCGTTCTTCCAGGAAAGATTTTCTCCGCCGCCGCATGATAATGCGCCATTTGCCGCAAATAAGCGCGAGGCAAAGCTTCAGGCGAAGCCGGGATCGCCCTGCCCGTCTTAAAGTCCAAAATCCTTACTTTGTTTGCACCAATATGCATACGGTCGACTCGCCCGCTAATCACTGTTTCACCGACCACAGCGGCCAAAGGTATTTCAGCCCGTGCGTCGCGCCCGAAAAAATCCTGCCATTCAGGATTGTCGATTATGCGGCGTATCATGTGCAGCAACTCGCCATTGTCGATGCTGCTGTCGCGATTGTTGCGCTCAAGCCAGATTTGCGCCTTTTGTAGAGTGGCGTCTAAATCCGTCCCAATAATCCGTTCGAATAAAGCATGAATCAGCCGACCTTTTTCCGCAGCTCTTTTTGCACCAACTCCTGCCGGAGCCTCGCCATAATCATCATCGTCCAGATGCGACGGAGCAAGAGGACGCGGCGGTTTTTCCTCGGCTGGTGCAGGTGCGCTCAACCATGCGGGAATTTCGGCGAATGCGGCCTTTTTGAAATCTTTTTCCTTTTGCGTTTTTATATACGCTTGCCCGGTGCCGCTGAAACGCATGACCTGACCAAAAACTGGTTCCTCCTGCCAGCAACAGCCCATATTTTCCATCGCGCGGAGCAATAGTGGATACCAGCTATTTTCTGGATAGCTGCCATCTTTATTCGGCGCTCTGATGGCACCCGCCATCACCAGCCTTTCTTCCGCCCGGGTTATCGCCACATAGAGCAAGCGATGATGTTCGGCGAGGTCGGCTTTCAGTTTTTTCTCCACTGTTTCGCCAAGCCGCCCAGATTGGAATTCCTTGCTGACTGGTAATAGCGGGATTTTCCCGCCATCCGCTAGGTCCAGCGTATAATCGCGTTCATTATTCCTATCGGGATCCGATAATATATCAGCCATTATCACAACGGGCGCTTGCAAGCCTTTGGCCCCATGTACGGTCATCACCCTTACTTCATTGCTACTGGACAAACCTTCGCGTTTGATTTCGGTATCACCACGTTCAAACCATGCCAAAAAGCTTTGCAAAGTGCCGCCACGTCTTTGTTCAAATTCGATTGCGGCGTTGAGTATTTCATCCAATGGCACGCGCACTTCTTCACCCATGCGGGCAATGAATTTACGGCGGCCTTGCATTGGGCCAGATAATATCTCCTCCAAAAAGGGGTAAATACCAGTAAAGTCGGTGGCGGCAAGCAGACCGGATAACGGTGCCGTCACATCTGGATGTTTTTCGCCCGATTTCAAATATTGCCACAGGCTTTTGCCCTTATGCCCCGGCCCGCGA
Organism: Sphingomonadales bacterium; assembly: GCA_012032285.1. Lineage (GTDB taxonomy): Bacteria > Pseudomonadota > Alphaproteobacteria > Sphingomonadales > Sphingomonadaceae > Sphingorhabdus_B. Next base: position 55,582 of record JAAURJ010000002.1, on the reverse strand, counting down.
TAGCCATGATTCAGCAGTTGATTCTGCGACCAGCCAATAAGCGGCGACACCAAAATGCTGGCAAGGCTTAAATCATCATCAGGTTGCAGAACAAAGCGGATCACCGATAGCATATCCTGCACTGCCAAAGGCTGCCTAAGGCGCAGCCGGTCGATACCGGCGACCGGCACATTTTGTCATGTAGCTGGCTGACTAGAAAGCTTGCCATATCTCCGCGTTTACGGAGCAGGATCATAATATCGCCCGGAACGAGCGGCTGGCTGGTGCTGGCTAAAACTGGCGCTTCATCGACCAGATCGCGGACATAAGCGGCAAGGCGATGCGACAGGATGCGCTGTTCACCGCTAAGCCATTTTTCTTCGTCACCCGCGGAATTTTCGCCATTCTCGCTATTAATGTCGCCATCAGGGCGCAAAACCGGGGGGAATAATTCTACAGAGCCAATATCCGGCTTTCCCTTGCTATAATGATCCTCAATCTGACCATCTATGCCAAATGCCTCGGCCCCGGCGCAGTCAATGATGCTGTTCACAAAATCCAATACTGGCTTTGCCGAACGGAAACTGCGCGACAGGTTGAGCCGTTTTAACTCCTTACCGGTTTCGGCAACCTTCTCGGCAAAATCCGCTCCTGCCGCACGGTAATTTTCGGGATCCGTGCCCTGAAAGCCGAAAATCGCCTGCTTATAGTCGCCCACCGCAAAAATGGTGCGGCTTTTGCCACCCTTGCCGCCAGCACCGCTAAAAAATCGTCGCTCAGTGCGCGGGCAATATCCCATTGTGCTTCATTGGTGTCCTGTGCCTCATCAATCAATATATGATCATATTGCCGGTCCAGTTTATACCGCACCCAATCCGCCATTCCGCCTTGAGACAATAACGCGGCTGTTTTGCCGATCATATCATCAAAATCGACCAGTCCGCGCGCTTGTTTGCACTCCTGATATTTCAGAGCAAAGGCTTTGCCCGCCAGCAAGGCTGGGGCCAACCTGTCTGCATATTTGGCCAGTTGGATTTGCCCCCCAATGGACTCTGTCCATTGATAAAGCGCCAGCGCTATTTCGGCATAAGCGGGGTCGGTCGGGGTGTAGTTTTTGGATGTAGTCAGCGCCGCCCCACTGCCATTTGTCCAGCAGGACCGGATCAGGCCAAAATTTTGCGCCCGCATGGGCATATCCATGGCCAGCCATTGCACCACTGTATCCGCGCGTTCATTGCCGCGTTTTGTGCCCCATTGCCGGTTCATATCGGCGAGTGCGTTTATAGATGCGCGGTCGATCACGCTGTCGGACAGCATCTCCTCTAGGTAATTCTGAACGCTGCCAGTGAAGGCCACGCCGGCAATCCGTCTGGCAAAACAAGTGCGCCTTGGTCCTGTGGCACCCATGCCATCGCATCAGGCTGCGCAGCGCAGCGGTGCAGAAATTTGAACGCTCTGTCCTCACCCATATCAAGGCTCATTTGCTGCAAGTTTCCGATCAAATTATCGCGCCCCTGCACCTCAGCCTCAACGATCATTTCGTGCAGCGCTTCGCGGTAAAGCTCGTCCCGTTCGCGCCCCTCAACCAGTTCAAAACCCGGAATCAACCCCGCCTCTTCGGGGAAACTCCCCAGCAGCGACTGGCAGAGGCTATGGATCGTCAAGATTTGTAGCCCTCCGCCCGGCGCATCCAATATGCGGGCAAAAAGCTGCCGTGCACGAAGCAGCGTTGCAGGCCCATTATCAGCCCCCAATGCCATCAGATCAGCGCCCAGCTCCGTGCCCTTCATTTGCACCCAGGACGCGAGCAGGCGGTTGATCCGTTCTGCCATCTCCGCCGCCCCTGCCTTGGTAAAGGTAATACAAAGCAGGTTTTCTGGCCGCACATCTTCCTGCAACAAAAGCCGGATCACCCGCGCGGCCAGCACCTGTGTCTTGCCTGTTCCGGCGGAGGCGCTGAGCCAAATATTGTCGGATGGCAGGACCGCATCTTCTTGACCATCGGTCAGCGGATAGAGCGGTTCCTTTTTTTTGTTTGTAGCGACGCTCATGCTTCATCTTCCTGCTTTTGCGCTTCACGCCCGTCCCATTCCTGCAACCGCATCAACTGGTCATGGTCACCATAGGCATAAGCAGGCTCCAGCATCGCTGTAAAAGGTGCATCGCCGTTGATATAAGCGTTGAGCAAAGCCGCCGCCTGCACTTCGGCAAAGTCCACAAATTCGCTGGAAAGGATGGTGTTTTTCTTGATCACATCGCTCACCGGTTTTTTGATCACGCCAAATCCGCTCTTATCCTTGGCTAGGCTCCAATATTCAAACTGGGTGGCGTTGCCCTTAACCCCGGCTATCCCGCCCTTCTCCGCCATCATGCCGATCAGCCCAAGTTGTAACGCAAACCCCGCCGCAACCTTTGCCGCCGTTGGGGCGGTGCCTTTTTTATAGTCCACAATCGCAAGGCTGCCATCGGGTAGCGCGTCAATCCGGTCCGCCCGCCCGCGCACCTTTACGCCGCAAAGCGCCATCTCCCCGTCTGCCTCGGAGATTAAAACGCTGCGCCCCTCTTCGTTATTAAGCCGCTGTGTTTCTTCGGCAACCCAGCACAAGGCCTTTGATATACGCGGCTGCCAAAGGGCACGCAGCGCGGGATTAAGCGCCTTGTTCAACAACAGTTCCTCCGCCCGCTGGATCAATGCTTCGGGGGCGCTGCCATCTTGCTTATGCCAATATTCCAATATCCGGTGGATCACCGTCCCGCGCCATGCATGACTTGGCTCGGCGTCAACCATATCGAGAACATTCAGACCCATAATCTTGGACGCATAAAAGGAATAGGGATTGGATTTCAGGGCATCAAATTGTGTGACCGACACCGCCACGCGCCGCTGCTCCAAAGAGGGCACAGGGGCAGGACGGAAATAAGGCGGGCTATAAACATCTGGCTTATCGAGCAGCGCCGAAAGCCGCACCGCCTCCTCTTCCACCGCCAACCCCTGACCCAGCAATGATTGAATACGCAGTAAGAAGCGCGAAGCCACAGTCGGCCCGCCGCGGTTCCGCCGCGCCCGGCTTAGCACCACTTCGCCCGCACCCAAGGCGCTGGCAAGATCATGCGCAGACAGACCTATATTACGCTCTGGAGCGGGCAGACCCAAATCACGCCGTATCCTCGGAGCAAGCCACGGATCGGGCGCTTGCAATTGCGGCCATACCCCTTCATTCAGCCCGGCGCAAATCACCATATCGGCCTTCTGCAACCGTGCCTCCAACAAACCGTAAATGGCAATACGTGGGTGCCCGCCATAGGGAAGCCGCACGCTTTGGTCGGACATCAACTCGGTCAGGATAGACGGTATCGCCTCTGCGACCGGCCTGCCCATAATGGACAGATTATTTTGGCCCAAATCCTCAAAAAACCGGCAAGTTGCCGCCCGGCATTTCCCTTCCACAGGGCATCATGGCTCAGCGTTCCAGAAACAGTCTGTAGCGCGGCCAATATCGCGGGCAAATCGCCTTCCGCCGCTTTTGCAAGCGGCGCGAGTATCGCTGCAACCTCCCCCCACCATAGCTCCAACGCCGCACAAATATCAGGATCCAATATCCGCCGGTCGCCTGCGTCTTTGGCCTTTTCGGCGGCAATGGCAGCGGTAATGGCGCAAAGGCCCACCCCTTCATTCGGTCCGCGCAACAGAAGGTCGAGCCGCCGCACCTGATCCAGCCACCGCGTTCGCCCCTCCCCTTGCTGTGCCAACGGATGTTTAAGCGCAGCAAGCAGAGGCACTGGCGCAAAGCCGGTTGCAAAGCATTCGGAAAGCGCCATGATGAACAAGGCAGGCGGACTTTGCACCAGCGGACGGCCTGCGCTGTCATCGGCATTGATATTCCAACGTTTCAGCTGCGCCGCAGTTCGCATAGCAAGTTCCCGGTCTGGGGTGACCAGCGCAATGCGCCTTTCCGGATGTTCCAATGCCCCCCGGATCAAAATTGCAATAGACAATGCTTCCTGACTGCTATCGTCGCAGGTCATTACCCTTACATGGGGTAGCTTTTTTTGTGCCGGTTTTAATAACTGCCAGTGCGCGGTAGCATCGGGCAGGCAGAATATATGCCGTATTGTTTCGGCGGTGCGCGTTTCCGCCTTGCGCTTTTTCAACGGCTGCACCTCGCCCCGCCCGAAATCCATGGCATTGAGCAGCGATTTATGATGATATTGCGGATGACTTTCATGGCCAGGCCGGGACAATAACTCGCCCTTTATGGGCAGATGCGGACCGATCTGTTCCCATTCCTTGTCCGGCATATCCAAATCGAGTGCGGGCAGGATAACCATCGCATTGGGCAGCAAAGCCACTTGTTTCAAAACCGCAGCAATTGCGGGGGCATCCGTGGAAACGCCCGCCGCTACGATGAAGCGGTCAGGCCGGTTTTCTTTAAGAGAATGGGCAAAGTTTTCGAGCAGTATATTGCGCCGCCGCGCCGCATCGATCCGGCCCATCTCCGCCAGTTTTTTTTGGTATAACGGGACCAGTTCCAAAAGCTGCTTATAGCTATTTTGCCAATGCCCGCTCAAATCCTGCCCATCGGGCTTGATGATGTCAAACCGGTCAAACCGAAGCTTTGCAGCTTCAATCTCATCCAGCACCTGCGTCAGATAACGGGCGAGTTTTAATGCTTCGGTAGCGGTGATATTCTGTCCCGCCGCCTTTCGCTGTTCCATCACCAACCGCACCAACAGCAACAACCGAGCCATGGGTTCAATCACCGGCGGAATGGGCTCATCTGCATCCAGCGGGTCAAATAACGGCCCCAATGCATCATGCAAAGACAGATCGCCAAGCGCGGCCATGCGCGGCAACAACAGGCCCGGTTTAACCTTTCGGACAAAAGCCTCCGTCATCGCTTTTATCGCACGGTTATTGGGAAGCAGTAATATTGCCTCACTCAAACGGAGTGGATCTTCGCCCGTGCGGGCCAAAATCGCCTCCACGGTGCAATCGCATAAATCCTGACCAAATAAACAAGTATAAAGCGAAGGCCGTATTGGTTCAGGCATGAACCGTCCGTTCCAATTCCGCCAGACGCGCCTCGGTCGGGGCAATCGCGCCGGGCGATCCGATATCAAACCATTCCCCGCTATGGACAAACCCGTATAACCGCCCTTCATCAATCGCCCGCGTCCAAAGGATATTAGTCGAAAACGCGCCTTTTGGCGGATCACGCAGCAAACGGTGGCTAATCATCTGTATGCCGGTGTAAATGAATGGTGCATTTTCCCTTTCCCCGCGCCGTTCGAGCCTGCCATCTTCGCTAAGGTAAAAATCTCCTGCGCCCTGATGATTATGGGCACCGGCAACAGGCACTACCAGCAAAAGTGCATCCATATGCTCGGCATCCCAAGCCCCAACCAGTTTTTGAAGCGCTATGCCGCCATTTTCGGTCCAGATATTATCGCTGTTAATACAGAAAAACGGGTCCTCCCCAAGAAAAGGTAGCGCCTTAATCAAGCCGCCGCCGGTTTCGAGTAACTGTTCGCTCTCGTCTGATATAGTGATTTTGAAATCCATCGCTTTTTCCGCAAGATGCGCGGTGACCATCTCTGGCAGGTAATGGATATTGACGACAATATCACTTACTCCAGCTTCATGGAGTTTATCGAGACTATGGTCGATCAATGTCTTTCCGGCAACCATTACCAAGGGCTTGGGCCTGTCATTGGTTAAGGGCCGCATCCGCGTGCCTAACCCCGCCGCCATTACCATAGCCGTCTTGGTCATGCCGGGGGCGCTCCTTCCGGTCTGCTTTTCCGAACCTGTTCCGGGATATGGCGGTCAAACCAATCCTTCAAAATGCCAAGACGCGGATGATCCAGATCGCGTTGCAACAGCCCCCACATACGCGGCAGGAAATCGAGATAACGCGCCTTGCCATCACGTTTCCACAGCCGCGTGAAAATGCCAATAATCTTCGTATTACGCTGCGCCCCTAATAATGCATAATGATAGGCAAAATCATCGCCGAAACCGGTTTGCTCCTGATAATAACATAACATTTCATTTTCCAATTCCGGGCTGACATCGCGGCGGGCGTCTTGTAATATCGACACCAGATCATAAGCGGGGTGACCAACCAGCGCGTCCTGATAGTCAATAATGCCCTGCCCTGCGCCTTTGCGTGCATTATCGAGCAGCATGATATTTTCAGAATGATAATCGCGCAGCACCGTCACCTTATGCGCTTCTTGCTCCAAGGGCAAAAGGGCGCTGCGCCACATGGTATCATATCCCTGCTGATCAACTGGTAATGCCATAGCCGGCATATACCATTCAGTCAGCAATCCAACCTCGCGCAAATAGGTGTCCATATCATAAGGGGGCACCGGCGCGGGCGGCTTGTCAGACAATTGGATCAGCGTATCTATGGCTTGCCTATAGACGTCCCACTCTTCGTCTGGATGCTCATCCAGATGCATACGCATTTGCACATCGCCAAAATCCTCAAGAAGAACGATACCCTTTTCAAGATCCTGTCCCCAAATAGCAGGTGCACGAAAACCCAACTGGATCAAATATTTAGACAATCCGATAAAGGGGCGTGGGTCTTCATGCGGGGGGGGAGCATCCATGATAATCGCACGCCGACCGTCTTTTCTCTGGGCGCGAAAATAACGGCGGAAGGATGCATCACCTGCAACCGGACTGATCGCCGCATTGTTCCAACCAAGCTCCTCCAAAAACTCATCCAACCCGGCAGGCGGCAGCATCATACTTATATCACCCATAAATTTCTTTAATTCCTTTGAAGCAAAATCACTGTCCGCTGGCCCTCACCATAGGGTATAACCGTCAATTCAAAATCGGCATCGCCAAAATAATCGCCGCTTTTCTCTGCCCATTCGACCAATGTTATGCAGTCATCACGGCCATCATCAAGCCCCAATTCCTCCAAATCCTCGATATTACTCAGTCTGTATAGGTCAGCATGGACGATCGGGAAGTCCATTTCGGCACCATCATAATGATGGACGAGCGCATAGGAGGGGCTGGATACCTCGCCAGTATAGCCAAAATGCCGAATGACCGCTTTGCACAATACCGTCTTTCCTGCCCCCAAAGGGCCGTTTATCGCAACCCAATCGCCCGGCTTTAACGCGCCAGCCAATTGCGCTCCAAAATCGTGCATTGCGGCCTCATCGATAATTGTGAAGCGTTTTTCCTTCATTTACCCCTCACGCTTTGGGCAAACGCATAATGACGCTGGTCCCTTGGTTTTCCTTCGAATATAATTCCAGCGTCCCGCCATGCGATTCAATCAATTGCCGAGCAAGCGGCAGGCCAAGGCCATTATCGCCTACTCCATTTTTAGATCGAGAAAAAGTATCAAAAACAGCCGCCTGCGCCTTTTCATTCATACCCGGACCATCATCTGATATGATGATCGCAAGCTCATTCTTCTGATTTTGGGTGACTATGATCACCCGGCCATCCTCCCGGCTATAGCGCAGCGCATTGTCTAGGATATGGCCTATCGTCTGCGTCAGGCGGCGGCCATCACCTTCAATGATACCGGGCGCAGATGACATATCCAGCGCCAGATCAATCCCCCTGCTGGCGGCAAATTCTCCATGGCTGGCGACAAGCTCCTGAAGCAGAACGGCAATATCAACTGGCTCCTTTGCAATCGGCAAAGCGCCAACCTGGCTTTGGCTATAGTCCAGCACGGTGTTGATCTGCTGCGACAGGCGCTCCGCCGATGCCAAAATGGCCTCGATATATTCCATTGCCTGTCCGTTAAGCTCACCGGCGATGCCAGCCTTCAACAGATCAGCAAAACCGCTGATCGAGGTCAATGGCGTGCGGAATTCATAGCTCATATTGGCAAGGAAACGGCTCTTCATTGCGTCGGCTTCTGACAAAGCCTCATTGCGTTCGCGCAGAGCCTGCTCCACCTCAACGCTGTCGGTCATGTCAAGCATGGTGAACAGCGCATTGCCGTCGGGCAAGGGCACAGTTGAAATCTGGAATATCCGGCCATCGGCAAATGAAACGCGGCTCTTGCGCTGCTCCCTATTCGCGGTGGTCATACGTAAAATTTCTGCAACAACCGATATTTGTGCCGGTTTTTTAAGAAGCTTTGCCAATATTGGCAGCAATTCATCCAACCGCGGATGGCGGGCGAGCAATTCCTCCTCCAACCCCCAAATATCGGCAAAACGCCGGTTCCATATGCTCAGGCGACCATCGGCGGCAAAAACCGCGACCGATTCAAACAAATTGTCAAATGTCGCGGTACGCACACGCAATAATATGTCGCGTGCACTGGCCAATTGCGCCTGTTCTGTGCGATCTTCAAATATCAACAGCAATCCGCCGCCTGGCATGGGCTGTGCCAAAACCCGCAAATGCGTGCCATCGGGCAAAAGCCAATTTTCCTCATCAGGATCGGCAGACAGAAACCATTTTTCCTTTTCAGTCCGCCATTCGGGAAAATCGCGCACTTCGGGAATTTTGCTATTCTCCCGCATCCGGTCGAGCAGACGGGCAAATTCGGGCCTGTCCGATAGCCAATTATCGCGCAATGCAAAAAGCCGCTGAAACGGCAGGTTGGCAAAGCTTAGCGTCCGATCGGCATCAAATTGCGCCACACCTGCCGACATCATGTCGAGCAGGCCGCGCTGCGCCTCCGACAAACGGTGATATTGCCTCTGCGCATCCGACAATTCTTGTATGTCGATGGCCAGCCCGCCGACACCAACGGCGCCCAGCGGTATATCAAAGACCCGCATCTGACGCCGGTTTCCGTCCAATGTCGAAGAGACATGGCGTTCCTGCACCTGACCTGATTTATAGGCCGCGGCGGCAAATGCCTGTTCGCTATGGCCGTCGCTTTCTTCGATCAGCTCCAGGCCCTGCTCCACCGCATCGACATTATTATGCGCGCCGACTGCCTTCACATAAGCCCGGTTGACAAAATTAAGCCTATAATCTGGCCCGCGATGCCATATCGGCATTGGCGCTTCTTCGATAAGGCCGCTGATCGCAGCAAAAGCGGCCTTTGCCTCCTCCGCCTCAATCTTCACCTTTTCCCATTCACGCAAATTGTCTGTTAGATCGAAAAACCAAAGCAATGCCGCGCCATTGGGGTAAATAACCGGATCGGCAATGCCGCCAATGACCAGCATCCTGCGCTCTGATCCGGCGATACGCAGTGCCTGTGAAAAATTGCTGCCGGTGCGCTGTGTCTCCCGGATTTTACTATCCAAACCGGCAAAATCATCATCCGCGATGCCGCTGTCCTTGCCATTTTGCAGATCATTTATTGTCTCGGCATTGTGGTTCAGGCCCAAAAGCCTGGAAAAACGGTCCGAAGCCTCGATCCGCCCGTCCCCCCGCACCACCACCGGAACAGCAGGTGCCGTCTCCAGTAAACGGCCAAGACGCGCGGTTTGACGCAAGGATTTGGATGCCCGCCTACGCAGCGAAAGACCATACCATATCGCCACCGTCGCGGCGACCAACCATATAGCCATTAACAGACCGATAATCGCGGTGGAAAGACCGTCTGCGTTCATTGGTGGCGATAATCCCGAAACATGGGATATGCTTCTATCCGCTACCCAAAAAGATGCAATGCCGCTTTGTATACGCAGCAAATTTTTGCTTTTGGGAAAAAGCACTTTTGGCTCGGCTTGATTCCAAAGCCCATGACGCAAAGCGTTCCGCCCAAGCCTGAACAAAATGGGTTAGGCAGCACATTGCCGCCCAACCAATTACATTATCAATAACGGTAATGATCGGGCTTAAATGGCCCCTCCACAGGTACACCGATATAGCGGGCCTGTTTTTCGTTTAGACTGCTGAGCGTTGCGCCTAACTTTTCAAGGTGCAGCATGGCGACCTTTTCATCCAGATGCTTGGGCAGGACATAAACTTTATTTTCATATGCATCGCCCTTGGTGAACAGCTCAATCTGCGCCAATACCTGATTGGTGAAGCTCGCCGACATTACGAAAGAAGGGTGCCCAGTGGCGCAGCCCAGATTGACCAGACGGCCTTTGGCCAAAATCAAGATTTTATTTCCATCCGGGAAAGTCACCATGTCGGTGCCGGGTTTGATTTCGTCCCATTCATAATTGGACAGGGCGCTAATCTGAATTTCGCTGTCAAAATGACCGATATTGCATACAATGCTCATCGGCTTCATATTTTTCATATGTTCTGCGGTGATAACATCGGCATTGCCGGTCGCGGTGCAGAATATGTCGCAGCGCTTAACTGCTTCATCCATGCTGACGACTTCATAACCGTCCATCGCCGCTTGCAGCGCACAAATCGGGTCGATTTCTGTCACCATCACGCGAGCACCGCCCTGACGCAGCGAAGCCGCAGATCCCTTACCGACATCGCCATAACCGGCAACGCAAGCGACCTTACCCGACAGCATGACGTCAGTGGCACGGCGGATCGCATCGACCAAAGATTCGCGGCAACCATAAAGGTTATCAAACTTCGATTTGGTGACGCTGTCATTCACGTTGATCGCCGGAAAAGGCAATTCGCCACGCTTTGCAATTTCATATAGACGGTGAACACCAGTGGTTGTTTCTTCCGACACGCCGTGCAGTTTTTTGACCGTTTCGGTCAGATAGCCGGGTTTGCGGGCGACAAATTCCTTAACCGCACGCTGCATTTCCACTTCTTCTTCATTTTCCGGTTCGCCAAAGCTTTCGCCGCGCTCTAGCTTCGCACCCCAAAGCGCAAATGCCGTCGCATCGCCGCCATCGTCCAGAATGATATTGGCGGTAACATCACCCCAATCAAAGATACGGCCGACATAGTCCCAATAATCAGAAAGACTTTCGCCCTTTACCGCAAAGACCGGTATATCCTGTGCCGCGATAGCCGCAGCAGCATGATCCTGCGTCGAAAAAATATTGCAGGTGGCCCAGCGGACTTCCGCACCCAAAGCAACAAGCGTTTCGATCAGAACGCCGGTTTGGATGGTCATATGCAATGACCCCACAATCCGTGCGCCCTTTAACGGTTGAGCCGCTCCATATTCCTGCCGCAGAGCCATTAGGCCGGGCATTTCAGTTTCGGCAATATTCAATTCCTTACGGCCAAAATTAGCAAGGCCGATATCCGCAATTACATAGTCGTTGAAAGACATGGGGTCATTCTCCGGTCAATAGGGGTTGAGATTGGCCATGCCCCTAACGCGCATCGGGATTGAAATCAAATATAAAGATTCCTTTATATGATTTTATTGCTAATGACCCGATTGGATTTGGCTGGTGTGCAGCCTATTATCCGCTCTGACAAACTTGGGTATACGCAAGGCAAAGCCGATCTGAATAAATAGATCATAATTCCCCGCTTGACTTCGCCAGCCCGCGCCCCACATAGCTGCGATAACATCATTCACCAATAAAAGGACTATCCCCCATGACTATTTCCGTTGGCGACAAACTTCCCGATGTCAAAATGGTAAAAGCAACCGCCGAAGGGCCGCAACAAGTGCAGTCTTCCGAATATTTTGCCGGGCGCAAAGTAGCGCTTTTCTCGGTACCTGGTGCATTCACCCCAACTTGCTCGGCCAAGCATTTGCCGGGCTATGTAGAAAAAGCGGATCAGTTAAAAGCAAAAGGCGTGGACGAAATCGCCTGCACTGCTGTCAACGATGCCTTTGTTCTGGGCGCATGGAATAAGGCAGGCGGATCAGACCTCATCACAATGCTTGCCGATGGCAATGGTGATTTTGCCGAAGCTATTGGCCTGACCATGGACGGAAGCGGCTTTGGCATGGGTAAGCGGGGTCAGCGCTATTCGATGCTGGTCAATGACGGCGTTGTAGAGCAATTGAATGTCGAAGCACCAGGTGATTTCAAGGTCAGCTCCGCAGAACATATGCTGGAACAGATGTAATCGCTTCTGCATTGCACTTATTTTTGTGGAGGGGACGGAAGCGATAAACTTCCGTCCCTTTTTGCTTGCACAATTGCCGGAAAGTGACACATATCGCCCATGGCATCTGTTCAAGCAATCCGCATCGTTGAAGACATAATTTCTGCTTATGAAGCCTCAGTCCAGCGGCTTAGGGCGGCCATTGCAGATTATTTGAAATTTCGCAAACTGCCCGATCATACGGCGCGTGCCAATTTTGATTATGCTTATCCTGAAATCATTATCCAGTATAATGGCGGGCAAAAGGACAATGTTTCGAACCTTGCCTTTGGCCGCATGGAAAAGCCGGGCGTATATCGCAGCACGGTGACACAGCCGCATCTGTTCGCCAAATATCTTGCCAGCCAGCTCGATTTACTACTCGAACAATATGAAATTAAAGTAGAAATTTTACGTAGCACGCAGGAAATCCCCTTCCCCTATGTTCTGGACGGCAGCGCTGATCTCGACCTTGGTGAGGTCAGCCCTGTGGAGCTAGCTCGTTATTTCCCGACAACGGAGCTGGCCGATATTGGCGATGAGATAGCCGACGGAATGTTTGACGGGGAACAAAATGGCGGTGCCCCGCTGGCGCTTTTCGATGCCTTGCGCACTGATTTTTCACTTGCGCGGCTGCGCCATTATACTGGCACGCCGCCGGAGCATTTTCAAAGGTTCATACTATTTACAAACTATCACCGTTATGTTGATGAATTTGTTGACTGGGCCTGCGCTCAAGTTGGCGATGGAAACTATCTGGCTCTATCCGGAGCGGGCGGGCTTTTTGTCGATAAACATACCGAAAATGCTGCGCAATTGGTCGCCGATAGCACCTGGCGTAAGCACCAAATGCCTGCCTATCATCTGATCGCCGAAAATGCGGTTGGTATAACTTTAGTGAATATCGGCGTTGGTCCTTCCAATGCCAAAACCATCTGTGACCATCTCGCCGTCCTGCGCCCGGAAGCCTGGCTGATGATCGGGCATTGCGGTGGTTTGCGGGAAACCCAGCGGATCGGCGACTATGTACTTGCCCATGCCTATTTACGCGACGACAATATCCTTGATCAGGTGCTGCCTCCCGAAATCCCGATCCCGCCAATTGCGGAGGTTCAACAGGCTTTGGCAGAAGCTGCTGAGAAAATATCGGGCACCAGCGGTGCAGACCTTAAGCGCCGGATGCGCACCGGTACGGTCGTGACCACTGATGATCGCAACTGGGAACTGCGTTATTCCGCATCCGCGCTCCGCTTTTCGCAATCCCGTGCCATTGGTATTGATATGGAGAGCGCCACCATAGCAGCGCAAGGATACAGGTTCCGTGTTCCTTATGGCACATTGTTATGTGTATCAGACAAGCCGATTCATGGCGAAATTAAGCTACCGGGGCAGGCGAACCGCTTTTATGAAGAAGCAATTGCCGCACATTTGCAGATTGGCATAGAAACCTGCAATCTGCTGCGCGAGGCAGGCAATAGCTTGCACAGCCGGAAACTGCGCGCTTTTAACGAACCGCCGTTCCGATAAGCTTTATTTGGGTGCCAGCAGATATTGGACCGATAACACTTGGCTTGTGGTCACAACCAGTTGCTCTGGCTTCTCACCATTCCTATCGAGAAGAATATCACGCGTCACTTCGTTCAAAAATGCATCTGCCATCTCATCGCCAATAAAGGCGCGGATTGCATTGCTATCCTCTACTGCTACCATAGCTTTCACCTGCAAATTCAGCGCCGCCGCATAATCCGAAGCTTTTTGCTTGGCATCTGCCAAAGCCGCCTGCACGGCAGTTTTTTTGGCATTAACCGGATCAGATATTTCCATCATCGGATTCTTGCGGACCCTGTAATTCTCATCGCACCCCGCTTCACCAATTGATTTGCGAGCCATTAGGAAAGCGTCAGCACTTGTGGCCGAAAAACCAATTTTTTGGGAAACGCCTATAGAGATGGTTGCATAAGCATCTTCTGCTTCAGTTGCAGCTTCTACCCCCGCCTCACCTGGAACAGCGGCGGCTGTAGCAGCAACAGCGGCTTCTGCGACATCACTACCGTATACAGAGGACACAGAATCGGAGACGTCCACCGGTTTTGAGAAATCAAAACTAGCACCGTTAGGGATATTGGCCTTTAGCTGATTGGTTTTTGCCCTAAGCTGCGCCTTTGCCGCCTCTTCTGTTTCTGCATACGCGCTCAAAGTGCAAATGCTGGAAATACGCGAAGGTTGTTGCTGAACAACCCCCCTGCCAGTGACCGTGAGCAGCATTTCTCCTTTTGCCACATCCGGTAAGGCAGGAGGAGCAGCCTGCACCTGCACCTGTATGAAAAACGCCAATATAGCAGCTGTGATCGGTAATCTTACCACCCTTTATTTTTCCCTTCATTCTGCTTTTTGAGCCAAGTCATCAGCGGCGCAAAATATTCGATCATCGGTTTACCTGACATTTCACGGCTCCCTGTGAAGGCCTCCAATGCGTCGGGCCATGGCTTAGACGCGCCCATTTCAAGCATCGCATTTAATTTCTCACCCACTTGTTTGTTACCATAGAAAGAACAGCGGTGCAGCGGCCCCTTCCACCCTGCGGCATCACAGGCGGCTTTGTAAAATTGGAATTGCAATATCCGGGCTAAAAAATAACGGGCATAGGGTGTGTTGCCGGGAATATGATATTTCGCTCCGGGATCAAATTTGCTTTCATCCCGTTCCACTGGTGGAATAATCCCCTGATATTTCAGCCGGAGATCAGTCCAGCCTTTATTGAACTGATCAGTGGGAATATCACCGTTGAACACCCCCCAACGCCATTTATCGACCAACAGGCCAAAAGGCAGGAATGCCACCTTATCCATCGCCTGTCGCAGCAACAGGCCGGTGTCCTTATCCGCACCGGGCACCTGCGATTTATCCATCAGGCCAATTTGTACCAGATATTCCGGCGTAATCGATAAAGCCAGCATATCGCCAATCGCTTCATGAAAGCCGTCATTGGCACCATTTAGATATAGGTAGCTTTTGTCATTATAGGCGCGCTGATAATAATTATGGCCAAGTTCGTGATGGATAGTCACAAAATCATCTGTGTTGACCTTGATGCACATTTTGATGCGCAGATCATCCTTATTATCCAGATCCCAAGCCGACGCATGGCAGACGACTTCCCTGTCACGCGGTTTGATAAACTGACTGCGTGTCCAAAATGTATCTGGCAGTGGTTCAAAGCCTAGCGAAGAGAAGAAACCCTCCCCTATTTTCACCATTTCCTTTTCGCTTTTACCTCTATCGGATTCTGCGCTCTGCGCTGTTGTTTCGGTATAACCCTTTGCTTTCAGCAACTCACCAATGTCATAGCCCAAATCGCCGCTGCCCGCAGGAGCAACGATATCGTAAATGCCGCCCCATTCCTGCGCCCACATATTGCCGAGCAGGTCAGCGCGTATTGGTCCTGTCTTGGCCTGTACCGCATCACCATATTTTTCATTGAGCTTGGTACGAACAAATGTATGCAGCTCATCATAAAGCGGCTTCACCTCCAGCCAAAGCGTGTCCATAGTCTGTGCAAAATCATCCGCTGGCATATCATAATTGGAACGCCACAATGCACCGGTATCGGCATAGCCCAGCTCTTTTGCTCCGGCATTGGCGATGCTGACCAGCTTTGTATAATCCTCACGCATGGGGGTGCCGACATTATCATGCCAGCTGACCCACATTTCTTTCAACTCTTCAGGGTTGCGGCTTGTGCCCATTTTGGCTTCGATGTCACTGCCGTTAATCGGCTCGCCGTTCAGCGTTCCTTTGCCTTTGCCGTACATACCCGATAACTTTGTGGAAATGCCTGCCAATTCCTTTGCTGCGCCCTCGCTTGTCGGGGCGGGAAGAACAATCGCGGTCCGCAGCATATTCAGCTTTCGTGCGGTTTCGGTGGATAGTCCGGTCACATTTTGGTATTGGGCTGCCTCCAGCGCAAGGTCCACGGACATTTTTGTCCCCTTTGCACCATAGCTCGCGGCAACGGCTTCACTGTCTTCGTTAATATAGGTTTCCTGAAGCCAAAAAGCAGGGCCAGCTTCATTGGAAAAGGCAAGCAGTGCCGATTCTGCCCGCGCGATAAATGCATCGGCATCAGCCGCAGTTGGCGCAGAAGCATCGACCTTTGCGGCCATCTGCTTTTGTGCATGATGATCGGCATAAGCGGGAGCCGATAGCATTGCGATCGTTATCGCTGCTATGGAAACGAGATTTTTCATGGGGTGATCCTCATCCTCTTAGAATTTCGATATTGCGGTAGATTGAAACTTTGTTTCGCATAGGTCAAGCTAATCAAAATCCGCGTGCCAAAGATTAATGGCTTAAAAAAGCAACCAGGGCATCCCCCAGCTCTCCGTGCGTCACACTTGACATATGAGTGCCGGGAATTTCAATATATCTCGCATTCGCGAGTTTTCCCGCCAACAGCGGAGCCGAACCATTATCGCTATCATCTGCACCGCAAATAACCGCGATTGGCAAAGACAGGTCAGACAGTTTTTCTGTCTGCATTGATCCAAAGCTGCCAAGCATTAAAAGCGAAGCCACTGGGTCAATTTTCTGGCTTTTGAAAAACTGCACCGCCATGAAATGCGGATCAGTGCGTTTTACGTTGTCGCGCATATTGATGGCATCGACAAAAAATTGACGGCGACTATCCCAACCCTGCAGCCCTTCCCAGCCCATACCGGCCAATATCGCACGGCGCGGCTTTATGCCTTGGCAGAGCATCTTTGCTGTGGTGCGCGCACCCAGCGAAAATCCACCCAGATCAAAATGCTCCAGAGACAAATGATCGAGCAGGGCCAATATGTCGGTCATCAACACATCTTCGGGATAAGCCGCCGGATCATGGGAAGCCTCACTTTGGCCATGCGCACGAAAATCGGGCATGATAACGCGAAAACCAGCTACGGCCAGCTTTGCAGCATGACCAAATTTGATCCAGTTCATATCGGCGGATGAAAATAGCCCGTGGAGCAGGAGTATAGGCCGCCCATTTTCATCACCGCATTCGTGAATAGCGAGTTTAACGCCGTCAAAGGATGTGAAGCTATAGCTTTTTATTTCTGCCATCATACCGTCCTTACCCCCTCTTCTGAAGCCCCTTTTGTTCCATACGCCAAAGGGCAAGGGTAATTCGGTCCTGTCCAAAAAAGGGCTCACCATCAAAAACTAGGGTCGGCACGCCCCAATGACCGGCGGCTTCCAATGCTTTTTGGTTATCCGCAATTTCAGAGTCGAGCGCATCTGCATCGCTGTTCACTTCAGCTTCCAATATGCTGTAGTCCAGCCCTGCCATCTTCGCCGCCTGGGCCAGATAATCGCCCTCATGCCAGTTTTCCGTCCCGCCCCAGATAAGCCGCGATACGGCATCACAAAATAGCAGACTTTTCCCGCACCGGGCGGCCGCCTGTCCTAGCCGGGTGAGACGAAAAATATAAGGTTGCTCCGCCGCTATTTTGCGCGTTAGCATATCTTGTATAATCGGGTCGGGCCGCGGCAGGGCCATCGGAATTTTAAGATATTGGGCAAGACGCATCACATCAACGAACGTATAGCGCAGCCAGTTGGGATGGTTCTTTTCAAAAAAATCCGGCTCGCGAATTGCCAGCGGATAAACCGGGCGAAGATTGAGCATAAGGTCATATTCGGCCTGTAACGCCACATAACGCCGCGTCGCCAAATAGCTGTAGGGTGAACGAAAGGACCAGAATATGTCGGCATAAAGGATCATTGATGGCAATTTAACATATTCAATATGAAGCGAAAGCAGGAAATTTTTTCAGCACGTTATAAGCAAGAAAATACTCTACAATTTGTTCAGCATCATTGTATATGGCGATTATAGAAAGCCCGCAAAAAAGGTATGTCAATGTCATGTATTAAGCCAATTTTAGGATTGATGATTTTGACATTATCAAGTTCAGTTCTGGCCCAAACACCTTTGGAAGAGCAACTGGTCAAGCCCATGCATAGCAATAGGGGTATATCCGTTATCGACGGCAGTGACCCGGATGCGACCCCTGATGAGGAGTTAATTCCTAGCGGGCCGTATTGGAAATTGTTCAATAATCCTGAAACTCCGTCTAAAGGGTGCTCAATAAGCCATTTTAACGAAGATAATCTGGTCGCCTATCTAGGCCCAACACAAGATAGCCAAGCTTCTATTTTTCTGGTTACCGGCCCCAAAGTCCCTGTCAGCAAAAAAGCAAAACAGGTAAAAGCCACCCTGTCCACCAACGGGGAGTCTGATCAGACCGTTAATGTTACACATTGGACACTGCCTGATTTTAAGCATGGCGTGATTATTTTTACGTTGCCTTCTATCGATATAGCGCTTGATGCAATGGAAGATGAAGAAGGGGTCAGGGTATCTTTGGACGGCAAACAAATTTTTGAGAGCGCATGGACAAAAGGTCATGCCGCTAGGAATAAGATGCGAAAATGCCTCACTGGTAAGCTGTAGGGGCAAAATCAGCAATTATTGCCCTCTTCCCTCCAGGTTACAACATAGTCGCGTTCGGTAAAGAAGCTTTTGTGGCAATAATATTCCTGAAGGCCGATTTGAACGCCGCCATTAAAAATCGGAAAGCTTTTGTAACTGCTATAAATCAATTGCTTTCCATTGCCTGAGTAACGGCTGCTGGTGGGGTAACCCCAGCTTGATGTCAGTTCGCCAATTTTGGCCCCGATCCAGCTATGCATTGTCGGATTGCCCTGATCTCCAACCGAATGTTTCCATTCAAGAAGCCTGTCACGAAACTCGCGTTCCTCTGCTTCACGCTCCGCTTGCTTTTGCCTCATGATCTCCAACTCTTGGGCGATTTTCTGCTGTCTCACATTATGGGCTTTTTCCGCTTCAATTTGGCGTTCACTTTTGCTGGTTGTGGGTAAAGGACGTTTTGCACCGGAAAGCAACTTGTCCCATACATCGCTTATCGGCAAATAAGCATTGCTGAATGCCGCGACCATTTCCTTGCGCCTTGCAGAAGGCTTTTTGGGGCCCCATTTGCACACAATTGGGATCATCTCAGCAAGCGGCGTTCCGGCAACAACTGGGCGGAACCGCTGATCCTCCTCTTGTGTGAAACCATTATCGCGCCAAAATATATTGGTCCGGATGGGACGAAAGATTTTATAATGACAGTTAATCTCATAATCCGCCGACATCATTGTGGGTTCAGCGGGGTCTTCATAAACCACACCCATTGTAAATTCGACTAGAGAATAATCCTTCTCCTTTCCACCCACCCCATATTATCCAGATCCAATGTCCAGCCAATACTGTCCTGATCATAGATAATAACTTGCCGATTGGGCGCATCACCATAGGTTTTATAATGCGCCCAACCATAATCGTCTGCCTTTGCGCCGGTTGTCGCGGCGAAGGTAAGAACGAACGCTATGACTTTCATGAAAGTTCTCATAAAAACTTCCGAAGGGATCGAACAGATTTTGTGGTATGTTATAAAAATAACTGAAGGTATCAACCTTTTTGTAAATGTCTGCGCCCCAGCAGCTCGGCGATTTGCACAGCATTAAGCGCCGCACCCTTGCGCAGATTATCCGACACGCACCAAAGAGCAATGCCGTTATCAACGGTCGAATCATCGCGTACACGGCTGATATAGGTTGCGCTGTCGCCTACGCATTCGATAGGAGTGACATATCCCGCATCCTCGCGCTTATCGACTAGCATGATACCGGGGGCTTCGCGCAAAATGTCTTGCGCTTGCTCGGCCGACAATTCCTTTTCAAATTCTATGTTGATCGATTCGCTATGACCGACAAAAACCGGAACGCGCACACAGGTCGCGGTGACTTTAATCTTGGGATCAAGGATTTTCTTCGTTTCAACGACCATTTTCCATTCCTCTTTTGTCGAACCATCGTCGAGGAATTTGTCAATATGCGGAATGACGTTGAAGGCGATCTGCTTGGTGAATTTCACCGGTTCAGCCGCGTCGCCGACAAAAATATTACGGCTTTGTTCGAACAGTTCGTCCATGCCTTGCTTTCCAGCGCCCGATACCGATTGATAGGTGGACACAATCACCCGCTTGATCGTCGCCGCATCATGCAAAGGTTTCAACGCAACGACCATTTGTGCGGTCGAACAATTGGGATTGGCAATGATGTTGCGTTTTTTATAACCATCAATCGCATCGGGATTTACCTCCGGCACGATGAGCGGGACATCCGGATCCATCCGGTAAAGAGAGCTGTTGTCGATCACAACGCAACCCGCCTTGGCTGCTATGGGCGCGAATTTCTCGGTTGCTTCGCTGCCGATGGCGAACAGAGCCATATCCCATCCAGCCCAGTCAAATGTTTCGATATTACGGATTTTTAGGATTTTTCCGCTGTCGCCAAATTCAATCTCCGTTCCGGTCGATCGGCTGGAGGCAAGCACCGCGATTTCCTCAATCGGAAATTCACGCTCGGCGAGAATGTTGAGCATTTCACGGCCCACATTGCCTGTGGCGCCAGCAACGACGATACGATAACCCATTTCAAATTTCCTTTATGACATAATATTGGGCATTAAAAAAGGCCGGGCTCTTGCGACCCCGGCCTGTTCTTATCTGATTTAGAACGTGCGAGATCAGCGGCTTATTCGCCGGTCTTAATCTCTGTCTTAATGGTGGTTTTGACGTCACGGCGTTCGGCGATACGAGCCTTCTTACCGGTAAGTCCGCGAAGATAATAAAGCTTGGCACGGCGCACAACACCGCGGCGCACAAGGGTGATGCTGTCTACATTGGGGCTGTAAAGCGGAAATACACGTTCCACGCCTTCGCCAAAAGACATTTTGCGCACGGTGAAGTTGGAACCCATGCCGCGGTTCGAACGGGCAATACATACACCTTCATAAAACTGGATACGGCTGCGCTCACCTTCGGTGACCTTCACGCCGACTTTTACGGTATCTCCTGCACGAAATGCAGGGATTTCTTTATTTGCAGCAAGACCGGCAATGGCCTCTTGCTCAAGTGTTTGGATGAGGTTCATGCCCCATTTTCCTTTTCTTCTTCGCGCCGCGCACCAGAGGCAGACTTGTCCCGAGCGGCGATATACCGCTCCCAAAGGTCAGGCCTGCGTGACCGTGTATCCATCTCCGCCCTTTGCTTACGCCAGGCTTCGATTTTCGCATGATCCCCCGATCGCAGCACTTCAGGGATCAAGCGCCCTTCCCAATCATTGGGCCGGGTATAGTGAGGATATTCGAGCAAGCCTTGTTCAAAAGACTCGTCATCCCCGCTTGAAGACGCGCCCATTACGCCGGGAAGCAAGCGAATGCAAGCATCTAATAGCATCAATGCCCCTATTTCACCGCCCGAAAGGATAATATCGCCCATGCTTATTTGTTCAATTTTGGGCCGGGCTTCAAAAATCCGTTCATCAAATCCTTCAAAACGGCCGCAAGATGGTGACACCGGGGCCGGATGCCAGCTCCCTTATGCGGCGCTGTGTTATCGGTTTGCCGCGCGGCGTCATCGCCAGAATAGGGACATCGGGATGCTGTTGTTCCGCAAAATCCACAAGATTTGCAATAATGTCCGCGCGCAATACCATTCCGGCCCCGCCGCCAGCTGGCGTATCATCAACTGACTTATGCTTATCTGTCGCAAAATCACGTATCTGGACAGGCGTGCAGGACCATTTACCGTCTCCAAGCGCCCGGCCAGCCAATGACATGGCTAGCGGCCCGGGAAACATATCCGGATATAGGGTGAGTATCTGAGCGGTGAATGTCATTCATTGATCGCCCGTTTATGACTATCCTTTGGCCGTTTTAGGATAATTAGCGACACCATAAGCGCGGCAATTACCGCAATTGGCGCGGCAAAATATCCGGCTATCCCAATAAAATCATTATCAAGCATATAGCATTGCTCCGCCGCCCCGGCGCAATCAACCCGCACCAGCAGCGAATTTAACAGCACATACACATGGAACCCTGACCCCAATATCACTGACGCCATAACGGCCAGGAAATTGTACCTTGGTTTGATAATCATTTTCAGAATATAGCTGCTAATGGCCGCAATGAGGATCGCAGGTATAACCATGATCGCCACTAGAGCGATGATCAGCAAAGCAAAAACTATAAATCCGCCCATATTAGTATCTCTGTTTGGATATTCAGGGTAATGCCTATTATAACGTCAATCAACAAAATCTAAGTTGATAACCAACTGCTCCCCCCATTCGGGCACTGCATCATGGTTCATC
The DNA here is from genome assembly GCA_012032285.1 of Sphingomonadales bacterium. Lineage (GTDB taxonomy): Bacteria > Pseudomonadota > Alphaproteobacteria > Sphingomonadales > Sphingomonadaceae > Sphingorhabdus_B. Next base: position 33,399 of record JAAURJ010000002.1, on the reverse strand, counting down.
GGAACCATGAATTTTTTGCCGTCCGGCTTTTTGATTTCTATGACGTCACCGGCGCCATAATTTTCTACCGCGACACATAAGCCCAAAGCCGAACCGTCTGTGCCGATACAGGGCAAGCCGATTAAATCGGTATAATAATACTCACCGTTATCCAGTGACGGCAATGCATCGCGGGGCACGGTTAATGCCGTTCCGCGCATCGCCTCTGCGGTGTTTCTGTCTGTTATTTCGGCAAAACGCCCCAATGCTCCGCCCTTGTGCGGCCGGATAGCTTTTAATGTCAGCTTTCCGTCATTGAAGCTTTTGTGGCGTTTTAAGCCGTCCAAATCCTCTGTGAACAGCTTTAGGCGGACTTCCCCTGTTACGCCATGCGCACCGGCAATGGCGGCAAGCGTAACAGGGCTGTCCTTTGCCAAGGATTATCCCTCGGCCTTTTCTTCGCCAGCTTCTTCAGCGGCAGGAGCTTCCTCAGCGGCAGGTGTTTCCTCAGCAGGAGCATTTGCGGCTTCTTCTGCGGCTGCTTTTGCGGCTTCTTCTGCTTCTTTTGCGGCTTCTGCTGCTTCAGCGGCTTTTTGGGCTTTTTCTTCCAAGCGCTCTTTGGCATTGGCACCCAATTCACCCTTTTTCGGGTTGTTGCGGGCGGCGCGCTCACGAACGCCGGCGGCATCAAGGAAACGGGCGACACGGTCCGATGGCTGTGCCCCTACCGACAGCCAATGCTTTGCACGGTCAGCGTCAAGCGTCACGCGGTCCGGGCTGTCTTTGGCCAAACGCGGGTCATAATTGCCGATTTTCTCAATATATTTGCCGTCGCGCGGTGCGCGTTCATCCGCAACAACGATCCGGTAATAAGGACGCTTCTTTGAACCGCCCCGCGACAAACGCATTACTACTGCCATAAAATTAACTCACCTTTCTGAAATACTGCTTTAACTTACTAGAATAAACTATTTTTTATTTAGGAGCCGGGCCAGATCAGGGGGCAATCCCCCGCCTCCACCGGGCATTCCGCCAAGTCCAGGGGGTAAGCTGCCTTTGGGAAGGCCAGCCATGCCTTCCATAGCTCCCTCCAAATCGCCGCCGCCCTTACCGAACATGGCGGCAAGACCTTTCAGGCCGCCCATCTTCTTGATCCGCTTCATCGCACGGCTCATTTCCTGATGCATTTTAATCAGCTTGTTGACATCCTGCACCGTCGTGCCTGACCCTTTGGCAATGCGAATTTTGCGTTTGGCGTTCAACAATTCAGGCTTGGCGCGTTCCTTGGGGGTCATCGAACCGATAATTGCGTCCATATGAACCAGCACCTTATCGTCCATCTGCCCGGCCATGGCGGCTTTCGCCTTCTTCATGCCCGGCATCATTCCGGCCAGCGCACCAAGCCCGCCCATTTTGGTCATCTGGCGAAGCTGTGTGCGCAGGTCGTTCATGTCGAACTGACCTTTGGCCATTTTTGCGGCCAGCGCCTCTGCCTCGTCCTTTTGCACCATTTCCGATGCACGTTCGACAAGGCCGACGACATCGCCCATGCCCAAAATGCGCCCGGCGACACGCTCTGGGTGGAAGGGTTCAATCTGGTCGAGTTTTTCGCCAACACCAGCAAACTTAATTGGCTTTCCGGTCACTGCCCGCATCGACAGGGCCGCACCACCGCGAGCATCACCGTCCATCCGGGTCAGCACAATACCGGTCAGGTCAACCTGTTCGCCAAAATTCTTGGCCACGTTGACCGCATCCTGCCCAGTCAAACTGTCAACCACCAGCAACACTTCATGCGGCAAGGTGACATTGGCCACCGCCTTCATCTCGTCCATCAACTGCTGGTCGACATGAAGCCGTCCAGCGGTATCGAGCATGACAACATCAAAGCTTTGTAGCTTCGCGGCCTGTAATGCGCGTTTGGCAATTTCGACGGGTTGCTGACCTTCGATGATCGGCAGCGTCGCAACCTCAACCTGCTTACCCAAAGTAGCAAGCTGCTCCTGCGCCGCCGGACGGTTGACGTCAAGCGAGGCCATCAGAACTTTTTTATTCTGCTTGCCCTTTAACAATTTGGCGATTTTGGCGGTTGTGGTTGTTTTACCCGAACCTTGCAGGCCAACCATCATGATGACAGCGGGCGGCGCAACCGCGATATTCAATTCGCTGGCCAGCGCACCCAGCATTTCGGTTAGCTGGTCATTGACGATTTTGACAACCTGCTGCCCGGGTGTAACCGATTTCAGCACCGACTGACCCACCGCTTTTTCGGTAACCTTTTCAACAAAATCCCGAACAACCGGCAGCGCGACATCGGCCTCTAGCAAAGCAACGCGGACTTCGCGCATCGCTTCGCGGACATCCTGTTCATTGAGCGCACCGCGCCCGCGAAGGCGATCAAACACCCCTCCCAACCGGTCGCTCAGCTTCTCAAACATCGCATTTCCTCAATTTAACTACGGCCAAATCAATCACGGCCCAATGGCAATAAACGAACAAAACGCCGGTGGGCGAAACCTCGCCGACCAGCGTGAACAAGATAATATCCTATCACATATATAAAGGACCAAATGGCCCGAATGCGTCGCCGCTTAGACGAGTGAAACTACAAAATCAACCCTTATCCATTAAAGACAGGTTCAATGCCATGACGCTCTGCTTGGTAGGTCCTGACCCTAAGCTGATAAGATTAATTAAATTTTGACCTTTTTCCGCCAATGCTGTGAAGGTTAGAAACGGGGTAAATACATTGGACCATCCAATTTCAGAGCCAGCAGCGCCAAAAACAGGGATTTTTGCCAAGATCGGCAATATCAGCTCCTTTATCTATAGTGGTATTTTATTAGCCGCTTTAGGGTTGTTTGTATACATTGGCGGATCGGTTGGTACCGATATGGTCCGACAATTGATTGGCTCCTCAAAAGGGGCCGATCAAGCAATGGTCACTGCCCTAATCCTTAATATAGCCCTTATCCTCTTGATATGGCGCAAAACGACCGCGCTCAGTGATGAAGTTGATGTCTACCGTCAAGCTGAGGTCCGTGCCCAGCATCTGGCGATGACCGACCCTTTGACCAATTTGTTCAACCGGCGCGCTGTAAAAGAAAAAACAACCGAGCTTAGTGCGCGTGCATCCCGCCGGGGTAAATCAATCGCCTTCATGATGGTTGATTTGGACGGCTTTAAGAAAATCAACGATCTTTACGGTCATGACAGCGGTGATTTGCTGCTGCGGGAGGTGGCCGACCGTATGCGCGACGTTGTTCCTCCCAGCAGTATCATCGCCCGGCTTGGCGGCGATGAATTTGGCATCTGCATGGTTTTTGAACCGGAATATCCCGAAACCGTCGACCGCGTCGCCGAAGATCTGATCGAAGCGCTGGCCCGGCCCGTTACTATTGCCGATGCAGACCAACAGGTGACAGCATCCATAGGCATAGCACGGCCTGAATTTGACTGCGATTCCATCGATATGCTGATCCGCCGTGCCGATATTGCACTTTATGCGGCAAAGAAAAATGGCCGCAACGGTTTTAGCTGGTTCGAAAATGGTATGGAAATAGAATTGCGGACCCGCAACTCTTTGGAAGCAGACATCCGCGCCGCGATACCCAATGATGAATTTGTGCCCTATTTTGAACAACAGGTTGATCTTTCTTCGGGTGAGTTAGTCGGTTTTGAAATGCTGGCCCGCTGGGTTTCACCGGTGCGCGGTTTGATCCCCCCTGATGAATTCATTCCGGTAGCTGAAGAAACCGGTATGATCGGCGATTTGTCGATGAGCATCATTCGCAAAGCCCTTTTGGAGGCAAAAAACTGGGATCAGGCGCTGACTATATCTGTCAATATTTCGCCGGTTCAGCTAAAAGACCCTTGGCTTGCACAGAAAATAGTCAAGCTGCTTGTGGAAACAGGATTTCAAGCGAACCGGCTGGAAGTGGAAATCACCGAAAGCTCGCTGTTCAAAAACCTGAATTTGGCGCAGTCTATTGTCGGCAGTCTTAAAAATCAGGGCATCCAAATAGCGCTCGATGATTTTGGCACTGGCTATAGTTCGCTTGCCCATTTGCGCGCCCTGCCTTTTGACCGGATCAAAATCGACCGCAGCTTTGTATCCTCTATGGATGATAATGCAGAAAGCGCCGCTATTGTGAGCGCAATTGCGGGCCTTGGCGCCAGCCTTGCGGTGCCAATTACCGCTGAGGGCATTGAAGATGAAAGCGTGATTGCAAAGCTGAATGAACTTGGCTGTTCCAAAGGACAGGGCTGGCATTTCGGACAACCTATGTCGATCGAGCAAGTTCGCAAATTGCTAATGGACAAAGATATGCTGCCTTCGCGTAAGCATAGCTATAAGAAGAGCAGCGTTTCCGATGATATGATCTCAGGCGGGGACAAAGCACGAGCTGCAATCTAAAGCGCTTGCTGATAACTAGATTACTAGACTTGCGGACGTTACGCCCCTAAACCGCCGCGCATGACCGCAGGCGAATTTCATAAAATGCACGGGCTGGGCAATGATTTTGTCATCATTGATTGCCGCACGAATAGCGTGCCGATGACAAATAGCCGCGCCCGCGCCATCGCCGACCGGAAAACCGGAATCGGCTGTGATCAGATGATACTGCTTGAAAATTCGAACTGTGCCGATGTACGGATGCGTATCTTTAATGCCGATGGCAGCGAAGTTGAATCCTGCGGTAATGCAACACGGTGTGTCATAGCTTTGATGGGGCGGGACTGCAGGATTGAGACTGCTGGCGGAATCATTTCAGGAAAATTGGACGGGAATTTGATAGCCGTCGATATGGGAATGCCGCGTTTCGACTGGCAGCATATCCCCCTAGCCTTCGCCATGGATAGCGCAGCAATGCCGCTCGCATGGGAGGAATTGGAAACCCCCATGGCCGTGAATGTCGGCAATCCTCATATTATATTTTTTGTCCCCGATGCTGATATGATTGACCTAGCCAAGCTTGGCCCGCTTATCGAAGTGGACCCTGTTTTTCCGCAAAAGGTCAATGTCAATATCGCCTCGGTCCATGATGGCCGCATCAAATTGCACGTTTGGGAACGCGGCGCTGGCCTGACCCGCGCTTGTGGAACCGGTGCCTGCGCGACCGGTGTAGCAGCGATTCGTAAAGGCCTTACCAAATCGCCGGTGGATGTCACCCTACCCGGAGGCACAATCAATATCGCATGGCAAGAGGGCGGCTCTATCATCATGAAAGGGCCAGCCGCCCATGTTTTAACGGCACCGCCAATTGGGATGATTTTTAAATGAGCGGCGCAGAAGTCATCACCATGGGCTGCCGCCTTAACCTTGCCGAAAGCAGCGCGTTGGAGCAGCAGCTTTCTGATAATGCGGGCGATCTAATCATTGTAAATAGCTGCGCGGTGACCAATGAAGCCGTGCGCCAAACGCGCCAGGCCATCCGCCGCGCCCGCAAACGCCGCCCAGATGCAAGGATCATTGTCACCGGCTGCGCTGCTCAGGTTGATCCAGAGAGCTTTGCCGCCATGCCGGAGGTGAGCACCGTTTTGGGCAATGCAGAAAAACAGCGCCCCGACCTATTCCTAGAAAAATCGCGCAACAGCAATATATTGGTTTCCGACATCATGACGATTGAAGAAACTGCGCCGCATCTGGTTACCGCTTTTTCCGGCAAGACCCGTGCCTTTGTAGAAATCCAAAATGGCTGCGATCACCGCTGTACATTTTGCATCATTCCCTTTGGCCGGGGCAATAGCCGTTCGGTTCCTGCTGGTTCTGTGGTGGAGCATATCAAAAAACTGGTAGATGAGGGTTTTCAAGAGGTTGTGCTGACCGGAGTCGATGTGACAAGCTATGGCCATGACTTGCCTGGTAAGCCCAATTTGGGCCAGTTGGTCGAGCGGATTATGCGCCATGTGCCGGGCCTTCCGCGCCTGCGCCTTTCCTCCGTTGACGGCGTTGAGATTGATGAGCGGCTATTTGATTTGTTGACCAGCGAGAAGCGGGTGATGCCGCACGTCCATATGTCGCTGCAATCGGGTGATGATATGATTTTGAAACGTATGAAGCGCCGTCACAGCCGGGCGCTCGCCGTTGATCTTGTTGCACGGATGCAAGCGGCCCGCCCCGAGATAGCCATTGGCGCGGATATTATTGCCGGTTTCCCCACCGAAGATGAGGCGATGTTTGAAAACAGCCTAAAGCTGATTGACGATTGCAATATCGTCCATGGCCATATCTTTCCTTATTCACCCAAAACGGGAACACCTGCCGCCAAAGTGCCGCAAGTTACAAGCAAGGCGATAAAAGAACGCGCCTTAATGCTGCGGCAGAAAGTGGCGGAAAAAAACAGCACATGGCTAGGTAGCTTGATTGGCAGCACCCAAAATGTCGCTATTGAAAACGGCGGTATGGGCGGTCATGCGGAAAATTTTGCTTATGTCGTTATGGACAGGAAAATGCCCGAAGGCACCGTTGTGCCCGCACGGATAAACAAAGCAGAAAACGGAAAATTGCAGGCTGAGGTTATTGCCCAATGAATGAAGAGAAAAAAGGCTGGCGGGAAAAACTATTCGGCGGCCTGAAAAAAACATCGGGGAAGCTGACCGGCAATTTGACCGGCCTTGTCACCAAGGCAAAGTTGGATATGGCCGATCTGGATGATATCGAAGAGGCATTGATCGTCTCTGACCTTGGCCCTGCGACAGCTTCGCAAATACGGGAAAAACTAGCAAACGAGCGCTTTGACAAAGGACTGGATGAAGAAGGCGTCCGCTTGATTGTAGAAGATGAGATTGCAAACATCCTCTCTCCTGTTGCCAAACCGATAGAGATTGATGCCTTTCCGAGGCCTCAGGTCATACTCGTCATTGGCGTTAACGGCTCTGGTAAGACAACCACAATTGCAAAACTGGCGCATTTATTTCTGGAACAGGATTATGGCGTAATGCTCGCTGCTGGTGATACATTCCGTGCCGCTGCTATCGGGCAATTGCAGGTATGGGCACAGCGGCTTGGTATCAAGACTGTAAGCGGTCCGGAAGGCGGCGATGCCGCAGGTGTCGTGTTTGACGCTGTAAAGCAGGCAACGGCAGAAGGTATAGATGTGCTGATCGTCGATACCGCAGGACGGCTGCAAAATAAGCGCGAGTTGATGGACGAGCTTGCCAAAATCCGGCGCGTATTGGGCCGCTTAAACCCCGAAGCGCCGCATGACGTCGTGCTGGTGCTTGACGCCACAACGGGACAAAATGCCTTATCTCAGATCGAGGTATTTAAAGAAGTTGCAAATGTAACCGGTATCGTCATGACCAAATTAGACGGCAGCGCACGAGGCGGGATATTGGTGCGGCCGCCAAGCAATTTGGCCTGCCAATTCACGCCATAGGTGTGGGCGAAACCATCGACGATTTGCGTCCATTCGATCCGCGTGACCTTGCCCGTGCTATTACAGGAGGTGCGGCATGAGTGATTTAGAAACGGGCAAATCACCGCCGCCCAAATGGCTGTCCCCGGTGCTCGATTATGGCCCGTTGCTGCTTTTCTTTCTTACCAATTGGTGGTTTGGGTCAAAAGCGGATCCGACACGCGGTCCAATCATCAGCACGGGCGTTTTCATGGTAGCCATTATCGCGGCCTTGATTATCTCCAAATGGAAATTGGGTAAAATATCCCCAATGATGTGGGTTTCTGCGGTCTTGGTCACCGGTTTTGGTGCGCTTACATTATGGTTTCGGGATCCCAAATTTATTCAGATCAAACCGACACTAATTTATCTTCTCTTCGCAGCTATCTTGTTCGGCGGATTGCTGCGCGGCAAGGCGTTGCTGCAATATCTACTGCAATATGCATTTGATGGGGTTGATCATGCTGGCTGGATGAAATTGTCGCGCAACTGGGCTTTGTTCTTTGTGGCTATGGCCGGATTGAACGAGATCATCCGGCAGGATCGCTGGTTCAGTTTTGACACTTGGCTACTGCTAAAAGTGTGGGGTGTGACCGCTTTATTCTTTCTCTTTAACATGACGCAAATCCCGATGCTGATGCGCCATGGTTTGAAATTGGGTGAGGACGAAGGCGAAGAGAAACAATAAAAAGCCCCGCTTCGACCTTATGAAACGAGGCTTTTTTATTCTCTAACGGTTTTGTTTAGCCCGCCTGATCGCGCGGCTTGCGCCTTGGCCGTCCAGATTAAGCGCTACAAAGTCCCAATCAATAGCATTGCTCAATACCGCATCGGCATAGTTTGGCCGGGCATTGCGATAATCAACATAATATGCGTGCTCCCAAACATCGAGGATCAGCAGCGGCACTGCATCATGCGCGACCGGGCAATCGGCGTCATGATAAGAGGTCACTTCCAATTTTCCATCGGTCAGGTTTAACGCCGCCCATCCGCTGCCAAAATGGCCTACCGCTGCTGCTTTCAAATCATCGACCAGCTTTTGCGTTGAACCAAATTGGCTGTCGATCATTTCGGCTAATTTGCCCGACGGTGCTTTTTTTCAGGGCTAAGGCACAGCCAGTAAAAGCTGTGGTTCCAAATTTGCCCAACTTGGTTGAACAACCCGCCGGAGGAGCTTTTGATCAATTCGACCAGCGACTTGCCTTGCAGCACGCTATCGGCCGCGATCAGCTCATTGGCTTTCACCACATAAGCATTGTGATGCTTGCCATGGTGGTAATCAAAGGTTTCTGACGACAAGATGTCACCAAATGCATCCTTTGCATAGGGAAGGTCAGGAAGAGAGAATGCCATTTTATTACTCCATATTATAGGGTCATCATGATTAGACAAATTCCGCGCTAGCACCAGTCAGCCATATACCGCAAGGCAGGTAAAATCTATTCAGCCCAGAAGGTCATGCTTTTTCAATGTATGACGCAGCTGGTCGTAGGACAAGTTCAACGCTTTTGCTGTTTGCCTTTGGTTATAACGATGCTTGGCCATAGCTTGTTCCAAAACCGCTTTTTCATAGGCTTCGGTGGCAAGGCGGAAATCATCAACATCCAGATTGGCGGGGGAAATAAACTCGCTCAGGTCAGTAGAAGCGCCGCCATTTTCATATGCCGGTTGATCAGAAGACCCTGTTCCATTTTGCCCCGTTCCTTTGGATGACAAAGGCTTCCACGGGCTGTCAAAGGGATCAAATTGGATATAGTCTATCGCTTGATCATCATTGCCCCACCGGTATACCGCCCGCTCCACCACATTGCGAAGCTCGCGTACATTGCCCGGCCATAAATGCTTTTCCATTGCCCGCATAGCGACATCGCCAAAGCCTGGCCATTTGTCCCAAGCAAGCTCTGCGGCCATGCGCCGTCCGAAATGGTCCGCCAGCACCTCCACATCGCCATCACGCACGCGCAGCGGGGGAAGCGTGATAACTTCGAAAGACAGCCGGTCAAGCAGGTCAGCGCGGAAACGGCTTTCCTCCACCATTTGCGGTAGGTTTTCATTCGTAGCGGCCACGATCCTGACATCGACGCGAACCGGGCGTGATGAACCGATTCGCGTCACCTCTCCATATTCCACCGCACGCAAAAGCCGCTCCTGCGCTCCTGAGCTTAAAGTGCCCAGTTCATCCAAGAATAATGTGCCGCCATCGGCTTCTTCAAATCGCCCTTCGCGCGCTTTTGTCGCACCGGTAAAGGCCCCCGCTTCATGACCGAACAATTCCGCCTCAATCAGGGTTTCGGGCAACGCGGCGCAGTTCATGGTGACCAGCGGACCGTCCCAACGCTGGCTCAACCGGTGCAGGCGTTCGGCTATCAGCTCCTTTCCCGTACCGCGCTCACCAATCACCAATACAGGCCGGTTGAGAGAGGCGGCTCCCGACGCCCTTTCAACAGCATCAAGGAATGCCGAGGATTGTCCGATGAATTGATTATCCCGCTCCATTTACAAATATTGGCACATATCACCACCTTTTGGCAATATGCACCATGCGATTTATCGCAGAAAAATGAATTTTTGGCAGTTTCGCATGGCTTCGGGAAAATTGGCACGCTTCCTGCTATTCTGTTTACAAGCCCGAGAGGGACGTGACCCATTAAGAAGGATTATAGCAGATGAACCTATTTTTTCCACCATTGAAAGCGTCAGCGCAAAAAAGCGCAGCTTTGATGCTTTCCCTGACGGCATTGATAACCATCTGTTTTGCTCCTGCAATGGCACAGCAGAAAGATATGTCACATGACAATGACCATAATAACAGACCAATCGCCGTCAGCTACCTTGCCTGACACGCATGGTTCCCGATCGAAGCGGCAAGGCGCTCCCCAGCCCCCTACTCTCCCCCTCGCCGCTTCGATCACCCCTTTTATAACGTCGCAAAAAGCACCAATAACCGGAGTTTCTACATGGGAATATTTTCAAGAACCCGCGATATCTTCGCCGCCAATTTCTCCGACCTGTTGGAAAACAGCGAGGATCCGGCGAAAATGATCCGCATGATCATTATGGAAATGGAAGAAACCTTGGTAGAAGTCCGCGCATCCGCCGCTCGCACCATTGCCGATAAGAAAGAATTGAGTCGGCATATTGTGAAATTGGATGTTTTGCAGGATGATTGGACCGAAAAAGCGCAACTGGCGTTGTCCAAAGACCGCGAAGATTTGGCGAAGGCGGCTTTGCTGGAAAAGCGCAAAGCGACCGACATGGCCGATCAGCTCCGCGCCGAGGTTCAGGTATTGGATGATGCGTTAAAAGCGTCTGAGCAAGATATACACAAGCTGCAAAAGAAGCTTGTCGATGCGCGCAGCCGCCAAAATGCGTTAATGACCCGGCTTGAAACCGCCGAGAACCAAGTGCGGATGCGCACCATGTTTAACGGTGACAAGGTTAAAGAGGCACTATCGCGCTTCGATATATTGGAACGCCGTGTTGATAGCGCCGAAGGTCGGGCAGAAGCCATGAATATCGGAAGCGAAGGGCCGCTTACCCTTGGCGACGAAATAGCGGCTCTGGCCGATACCGATCAGGTTGATGAAGAATTAGAGGCGATGAAAAGGCGCTGAAACAAGCACAGAAAAAGGGAGCCTAAAACATGGATTCGGATATGATCATAGTCCCGATAGTTATGGGCACTTTGTTTATCGGCCTGCCATGGCTGATCTTGCACCATGTTACCAAATGGAAAACCGCAGCAACGCTTAGCAATGATGACGAACGTATGTTGAGCGAAATGCATGACCTTGCTCGCCGCCTCGAAGAACGGCTTGATACCGTTGAGCGCCTGGTCGCCGCCGATAATGCCGACTGGGAACCGCGCCGCATTGATCATGAAGGCGACAATTATACCGCAGAGAATATCCGCCGTTTGGAAAGGAACCGCTAAAATGTCGAGCAAGCACACAAAATTCTATCTCGATCGGATGAACGGTAAAATCAAAGGAGTTTGTGCAGGGATTGCCGATTATACCGGCGTTGATGTTCTATGGGTTCGCCTTGGCGCGATAATGCTAACATTAATGGGCGGATTTCCATGGACAATCATTGCTTATATAGTTGCGGCCATGACGGCGGAAAAAAAGCCCCTTGATATGTATAGCGACGAACAGGATCAAAAATTCTGGCAAGGTGTACGCCAATCGCCTGCCCGCACCACACGCGGTATTAAATCGCGTTTCCGCGCCATTGATAGACGGCTCGCGGACCTCGAAACCTACTATGTAAGTTCAAATAAACAGCTGTCTGATGAAATAGACAGCCTGCGCTAATCTTAAAGAAAAGGAGTGATCCCATGTGGACCCTTATCATCTTGGCCGTTGTCGGATTGTTCTTTTTCAGCCATTTGAAAAAGAAAAAATATGAAGCAGAATCCAAAAAATGGAATGTTGATTATCGCGGTGAAACCGATGCCAAAAAAGTTCAAAGCCGCATAAAGTGGAAGGATTTACCGTGAATTTTAGTGGTCCCGGATTTGTTATCGCCATCATCGCTATTTGCACCGCTGGATGGATAATCAACAACTGGATCAGGGCCAAACATGGCTATGCTCTCGAAGATGAATGGGGCGGAAAGACCGAAAAAAAGGATGCGAATGCGGAGCGGAAAATCGCGCTTCTTTCATCCGAAAATGAAGGGCTGAACAACAAAGTCAGCCATTTGGAAGAACGAATTGCCGTTTTGGAACGGATCGTAACCGACAAATCGGGACGGCTGTCCCAAGAAATCGAAAATCTACGCTAAAAGCGTAAATCAGGAGGAACAGACCCAGATGGAAATCAATCCCCTACTTATCCCTATACTCGGTATTAGCTGCGGCCTTCTCGCCATATTTGCTGGCGCCATTGTAAAACCTTGGATCACAATGAAGCAGCGGCAAATGGAATTGGATGCACAAATGGTAGCCGAAAAAGCAGCGCAATATGCTTCCGATAAAAGCCGCCTTGAGGAACGGGTAGAGGTGCTGGAACGCATCATTACCGACCAAGGCTATAGCCTCGCCCAGGAAATTGAACAGTTGCGCAAAGAACCGCAAGACAGCGGTGTGCCACTCCCCGAATATAAAAAGCAAAAGGAAATGACCCAATGAACCCGTTTGAAATGGTGATAGGCATTGTTTTGATCGTAACAATCGGCAGCATATTGCGTGCGCGTTACCAAGCCAAGCATGGCATTATCGAAGATGAAGATATGTTGGGCAATAAAACCCAGCGCCTGGCCCATGATGCCGATAAGAATCGCATGGCGCAGGAAATCAGCGATTTGAAAGAGCGGGTCAAAGTGCTCGAACGGATCGCCACCGATAACAGCAGCGCCCACGACATCAACCGCCAGATTGAAGAGCTGCGCAGCCGTTAAGGATATGATATAGCGAAAGGAATGACATCCATGACACAGGATCCGAATTTCTATTTTGTTATCGGCAGCTTCGCCCTCGCCGCCATTATGATCGTCTCTTTCGTATCGCTTCGTGGTTGGCGTGAATGGATCGCGTTGAAACACGCAGAGCTGGACCGCAGGCAACTGGACAATACGGCCCCGTCGCAACATCGCGGATCGAAGTCGCCGATCTCAAAGAAAGGGTGAAAAAGCTAGAGGCAATTGCAGCGGGGATTGATATTTAAGGCGTGGCGGTTATGGCGATGACCATGACCGACCTAGCCGACATTCAAGAAGAATATGAATTTTTAGACGCCGACGACCGGTACCGGTTGTTGATTGATTTGGGCAGGCAATTGCCCGCTATGCCCGATGCACTAAAAACCGATGCGACGCTTGTGCGCGGTTGTTCGGCATCGGTATGGGTTTATCCCACCCAATTGGAAGAGGGAAATCTGGATTTCCTTGCTGACAGCAACGCGGCAATCACAAAGGGTATCATAGCCCTGGTTCTGAAAACCGTTCAGGGTAAAAAGGCAGCAGAGATTTTAAGCACAGATATCGACACCGCCCTTGCGCCATTTGACCTGAAAAATCAGCTGTCCTCGAACCGGACACAAGGGATCCCCAATATGATCGCCTTGATTAAAGAAACCGCACAAAGGCTTGCCTGATGCAGGGTAAGCGAACAGCCTACCCTTTCCACTCCCGCATTTCTTCGGCAACACGCAGCACATCATAAGCCGCCTGCCCGGCTTGAAATTCCTTGGCCGCTTGCTCGTCACCGGGCTTGACGTCCGGATGCGTTTCCTTGGCAATTTTGCGCCAAGCTTTTTTCGCATCTTCAAAAGTGCAATCGGGGTCCAATCCCAATATCTCGATCGCCCGCATCTCGTCCGCACTGCGGCTGCCATCACCCGAACCGGCCCAGCCATAATGGGCCGATTCCCTATATCCCGAAAAATCGCTCCGCTCCTGCTTTTCGCGCGCAGCGGCTTCTTCTTTGCTCAGCCCTTCGAAATAATCCCATCCACGATTATATTCGGCAGCGTGTTTTTCGCAGAACATCCATCTTTCCGGGCTGTTGGGTGATTTGGGGGCGGGACAATTGCCAACATCATTACAACCATTCCGGTCGCAAATACGCACCTGCTGTGCATCACGCGCAGTGCCATAACCCCTCTCGCGCGGAAAACCCCAATTATTGCCCGATGATCTTGCCATATCCATCCCATAAACAGGGCCGTGAGATTATTCAAAGCCCAAAAAAATGCCAGAGGGCCTATAAGCCGGGTTCTGTCCTCCGCCTCACCTAGACATAGCGCCAAGGTAAAAGCAGATGTGCGACCATTCCTCTACCCACTGCATTGCTGCAACGGTTTAGCAACCAACCCGGACGACTAGGCAGGAGGATGCCCATCCTGTAAAGGATACGCCGTCCCTATTCGGTTTTGCTCCCGGTGGGGTTTACCGTGCCGGCCATGTTGCCATTGCCGCGGTGCGCTCTTACCGCACCGTTTCGCCCTTGCCGCACCGAAGCGCGGTGGTATGATTTCTGTGGCACTATCCCTGAATTTTCCCCGAAAGAAAAAAACGCCGGGCGTTACCCGGCACCGTTCCTCGCTGGAGCCCGGACTTTCCTCCCCCATAAGGTTACCCCTATGGCAGCGGCCGCCCGGCCCTCTGGCAAACCCTATATAGTGCCACCCGTTTCATATTCCAATAAAAGCTTCCATAAAATCGCACGGCATTCCCCGTCTATCATACCATCTATATTTTCAGGGCGAAAACGGCGTTGAAATGCCACAACAGCGGCCCGCCCGTCGCTAATGTCGTAGCCATATCTGCCCAAAGCCAGCAAGAAGGATGCGTCGCTCCAGCCTGGATCCACCAGATTTTTCCTTGGACGAGGAACAGCAATCCCTAATTTGGCCAATAACTCCCAATCGAAAAGCTCACCGGGATCTTCCTTTCGCGCCGGCGCAATATCGCTATGACCCACCACATTGCGGGGTTCGATGGTGTATGTTTGCACAATTTCCGATGACAAACGCGCAACCGCCTCCATCTGTTCTGCTGGAAAGGGACGATAGCCCCATTCATGTCCAGGATTGACAATTTCTATTCCAATACTGGCGCTGTTAATGTCGGTGATACCGCGCCAATGCGATTTGCCAGCATGATGGGCGCGTTGCTCCTCGCGCACCATATGCACCACTTGACCATCTTCCTCGACGACATAATGCGCAGAAACGCCGGAAACAGGGTTGGCCAGCCAGTCAATTGCCGCTGGCCCGCTTTGCATACCCGTGTAATGCAAAACCAATATGCTAACAGGTAAAGTGCGCTCGCCAAAATTGGGGGACGGTGTCCAAATCATTGGGACGTTTTAGGCAAAGCGGCCGCGCTTGCCAATCCGTTTAAGAAAACAGGTTTGGACGGCTTTACGCGGATGCACGCCGCGCAAACATGGATTCAGCCGTAGGCCGGTCGCTCTTTTCGTAAAAACCGCGAAACTCAGTGCTTGAACGGAATTTTTCAGTTTGACCGATGACCGTTTCTGCTGCGCCCAGCATCAAGATGCCATCGGGTGCAAGTGATCCATTAAGCTGCTCCAGAGCGAGTTTACGCTTTTCATCACACAGATACATCAGCATATTGCGGCATAAAATGATATCAAACTGCCCCATATGGTGACCGGGCTTCAACATATTATGCTCGGCAAAATTGATCATCTTGCTCAAAGACGGATTTGCTACCCATTCCTCGCCATCCTGTGTGAAATATTTCAGCATCATGGTCACTGGAAGGCCGCGTTGTATCTCAAATTGGGAATAACGCCCGGCGCGCGCCTGCTCCAAAGCGGAGGTTGACACATCGGTTGCCATGATCTGAATATTCCAATCACGCCATTTGTCACGATTTTCCGATAGGCTCATCGCCAAAGAATAGGCTTCCTGCCCTGTGGAACAGGCCGATGACCAAATCCTTAGCCTTTTGCTTTGGCTGCGGTGTTCGCGCATCGAATCAAAAATGGGGCCGGTCAGCAAGGCAAAATTGGCTTGGTCTCTAAAAAAACAGGTTTCGTTATTAATCATCGCCTCCACGCATTGCTTTGCCAAATTGCTATTGGAATCACCGTCCAATATCGCTGTCAATGTATTGATATCGGGTATGGAATTTTCCCGCATAATGGGTTTTAGCGCCATTTCCACGCGCCAATGGCGGTTCGCAACGAGCACCTGGCCCGTGCGCTCCTCCAGCAAATCGGACAATTTCTTATAGGCATTTTCCGTCTGCATCATCCAACTCCCCCGGAAGCATTAGAAATCATCTTGCCGATGGCTGCGGGCGGCATAACTCCCGACGCTAGACCTAGTCGAGAGATATTACCCGGCATCCCCCAAACGACAGAACTAGCCGCATCCTGAGCTAAAATATGGCTTCCGCTGTCAGATAGCTTTTCTGCGCCTATCGTACCATCGCTACCCATTCCGCTCAGCACCACAGCAATTACACCGTCACCATAAACCTGTGCCAAAGATGCGAACATGATATCGACCGAAGGGCAGTATCGCGTTGTTTCCTGATCCTCGAAATGATCCATTACGACATCACGTCCTGATTTACGGCAAATAAGGTGCGCTTCGCCCGGTGCAATATAGATGTGGTTTTTCTTCGCCGCCATGCCAGGCTCCGCCACGCAGACAATCCTGTCTGTCTGACTGCCCAATTGCTTGGCAAAAAAGGACATAAATGTATGCGGCAGATGCTGGGTTATGAAAATCGGACAGTCAATGTCTGGTTTCAAATTTGCAATAACATCATAAATGGCGGGTATACCGCCTGTGGACGCACCAATTGCGATGCAATCGGGCATTTTTAATTCGACTTTGCTTTGCGGCTGGACAGTAGGCACTTCTGCGACTGCAATGTCATTTGACCGCTCTGAATTGCCTAAATGGATCACTTTTTCGAGTAGTGTCTGGGAAAAGCGTCCGGTGAAACCGGACCTGCCAGGTTTACCAAGGGTGTCGCAGGCACCTAAGGACAGAGCCTGGATTGCGCCCGGCCCATTCTCCTCAGCGAAGGAAGACACAACCAGAATTCGCGCACCACTGGATTTTTGAAGCAGGTCTGGAAGCGCATCCAATCCCGAACGGCGCGGCATTTCAATATCGAGAAGGATGATATCGACCTTATGCCTGGCCAATAAATCAATCGCTATATCCGGATTTTCGGCCTGACAGACAATTTCTATTTGCTGACTTCCTGACAATATGCGTTCAAAAATAGAACGCGCAACAACGCTATCATCGACCAGCATCACCCTAATCGGGTTGCCAGAAGGACTTTTGCGGTCGCCATAGTCGGGTTTCAAAGCGAGCATTTTCCAGCCGCCTTAGATACAGCCAACAATTTGCAGTTTCGCCTCAAGCGTTTCACGGTCAAATGGTTTCATAACATATTCATCGGCGCCTGCCGCAATAGCCGCTTGAATATGACCAATGCCATTTTCTGTGGTGCAAAAAATTACTTTTGCTGAAGAAGCAGCAGCGGCCCGGTAGGCCTTTAGAAAATCCATGCCGCTCATGATCGGCATATTCCAATCAAGCAAGATCACATCCGGCGAATTGTCATTACAATGTTCCAACGCTTCCTGACCATCTGCGGCCTCCGAAACATTGAATTCCATTGTTTCCAATATATGCCGGGCAACCTTACGGATCACCTTGCTATCATCAACTATCAAGCAGTTTTTCATACCATCCACCTTATGAGAACATCCTGTCTAAGGAATAAATGGCTGGTGTTAGCGAATGGTTAATTTTGCCCAAATTTCAGAAATTTATTGCGAATGTGGATGCGATCAAGCTGCCAGTGCTTTATTCCCCGACACCAATTGCGCGGGATCGATAATGATTGCAATCTCACCGCCGACTTCCACCAATCCGGTTGCAAGCCCGGCCCATTTGACCGGAGGCGAAACATTATTTTCAATCTGCGCACTATCAATTGTGACGACATCTTCGACCGATTCCACCAATAAGCCAAAATGATGGCCGGCAATTTCGGCTATAATAGCAAGCGATTTTTTCTCCACTGGCTTTGGATTTCCCGTCACAATATATTGGCTGTCAATCAAAGTCAGCACCCGGCTGCGCAAAGCGAACAGGCCGGAAATTGCAGGGTCACTTTGCGGAACAGGCACCACATCATTCACATGAACCACAGATTCAACCAAATCGCTTTCAATCGCGACCCGGGCACCATCGATACGAGCAATAAGATATAGGCATTGCATATTAACGGCCTCCTGCCAATTTATGTTCTATCGCAGAAATCAGACCGATCCGGTCATAGCGATAGATACTGGGATGGGCGGCAGGTCCGGCAAAGCTGCTATCGCGAAGCCGCAGCAAACGGCCATCAACCTGCTCCGATGCGTCGCTATCTTCCTTGCCCAAAACCACTTCGGCTTTTTCCCGGTCGGCAACGTCATAGCTAACCTTATACCCCGAAGCGGTTAGCAAGGGTTCCAAAATCCGTCGTTCCCACAAATCATCTTCGCGGGCTTCGACAAAGCATAAGGGGCGTTTGCCGCCTGCAAAGCGGTTACTCTGGCTTGCTTCAAAAAACTGGAAAGGATTGACAAGTTCAATCATCTCATCGCCAACCTGCACAATGCCTTCGTGCTGATCCGGCAGGGCGCTGGGCACAATATCACCATCAACTGAGAATATATCGAGCACCTCGGATACGGCCAGATATTTGCTTTCCCTGCCATCGGACAAGCGAAGCATTTGAACATCGCCGCGCTCCGGCGCTGATTCAAGGCCAAAAATCTCTATTAAGTCGCCGTCCGATGCAACCCGCAATTTTCCACCCGAAAAACGGATTTTTTCCGCAGCAAAATCCTCCATCCGGTCGATAACGGAAAGCCGGATTGCCGATTTTTTCCATCAATGCCAATGAACAGCAAAGCCGCCAGACGAGCGCTATCGGTTTCCTGATCGCTCGCTTTTTGCTCTTCGGTGAAATTCTTGTCCTGCAAATCAATACCAATTGCAGCAGCAAGACCGCTCGAATCGAGAAGCAGCATCGGTCGGCCATTATCTGGCAGCGATGCGCCGGCGTAAAGGCCCGTTGCCATAATCAGCGGCGCACCGGGTTTCACAACCAGTTCCTCATTGTCAATGACCGCCGCTACATCAAGTGCAAAGGTCGCACCGACGGCGGGACGAATGACGATTAATGTGCGGCTATTTTCTTTTCAGCTGAAACCATTTCCAAGCCTGAGCAATATCCTCTGCCGGCATAGGGCATACGGATGCCGCGAATACAGGCAATATTGGTGCCGCCAACTTCCTCAATCACTACATTTTTGTTGGAGGTTGACAATATCTCGATGACCGAACTGCGCGATATACCGAAAATCTGGTCCCCTGCTTTAACCGACAGCCCGGCAATGATCGATAAGGTCAGTGGCAGGCGCAATGTCATTTTTAGCCCCTGCCCTACATGGTTTTCCAAATCAATTGTGCCGCCTACAGCCTGTAAATTGGTTTTGACGACATCCATGCCTACACCACGACCGGAAATCGAGCTTATCGATTCAGCGGTTGATAATCCCGGCATAAATATTGTTGCAAGCTGTGCCTTCTCCGCCATTTTCTGCCATTGTGGTGCGGATATCAGTTTCGAGGAGATGGCTTTTGTCGCCAATTTTTCAAGGTCGATGCCCCGGCCATCATCGGCAATTTCAATCATGATCTGATTGCCCGATTGCCGCGCGGTAATTTTTATCAAGCCTGTTGGACTTTTGCCTACGGCTCGGCGCTCATTGACGCTTTCAATACCATGGTCGGCTGCATTGCGTAAAATATGCGCAAGCGGGTCGCGCAGCGCCTCAACCATCTCCCGGTCCACTTCTACTTCGCTGCCTTCGATATGCAGGTCAATATCTTTACCCAATTCCTGACATATATCGCGCAATAAACGGGGCAGAGAGGAAAAAAGCCGGTCAATATGCTGCATTCGCATCAGACCAACAGCATCCCGCATTTCAGCAACCGAAGAAGAAAGACGGCTAAAGCTATGATCCAGATCGGAATTAATATGGCTTTTACGCAGCTGCCGCGAAACCTCATTCCGGGCCAGCACCATGTCAGATACACCGTTCATGAGCTTATCAAGTAATTGCAACGAAACACGCACGGAACGGTTTTTGGGATTACCAACCATGCCGTCGGCCATTTCAAGGTCGATGTCGGCCATTTGCTTAACCGCTTCGGATGGATCAATCGAAACGCTGTAGCTATCATTATCACCCTTGGGCACAAAGGCGAGCATCGCATCAATCAATTCGGCATCATTGTCGTAAACCGATTGGCCGCTTTCCAAAGCATTGGTAAGGTCGGCAATCCGGTCAATCACCGCCAAAACCGCCGTTACAAGGTCGGTGGTTGGCGACACAAGGCCATCTCTAGCGCTGCTTAATAAATCTTCGGCCGCATGGCTAAGCCGCAACAAGCGCGGCAGATCGAGAAAGCCGCAGCTGCCCTTTACCGTATGAACAAAACGGAAAACGCTGTCGACAAGGGCGCGGTCGTCGGGCTCTTTTTCCCATTGTACCAGCTGCCCGGATAGCAATTCCAGCGTCTCTCGAGTCTCGGCAATAAATTCTTCTAACAGGTCGTCCATAGATCCATCCCAATTGGTTCGGGATCAGCTTTGGACAAATATGGTTAAAAAGCTGTTTACAGCGCTGCGTCAATCCCCGCAGGCGGGATAATCAGGATCAGGCGCCAGCTATGCGGCTCCGCCCCGGATGATCGCACCAAATATCTTGGTTTCTGCATCTGGTTCAGCAAGCTGCAACACACCGCCATCTCGCACTGTAAGTCCGCGCACCATCCATGCCGCCGCATTGCGCGAATCAATCGAGGATTCGTCAAGATCGCCGGTCAAAGCCGCCTTAATAGCCTCATCCAAAATCACCTTTGGCCCTGTGGCACTGATCACGATTTCCTGTTCTTCCCCGCGGTTTTCTGCACCAACCGACAATGTTCCGCCACGCACCAGCATATCATTGGCGATAAAAACAAGATTGAGCAGGATTTTCACCACCCGCTTTGACAGTAATTCTGCCGGAACTGACCAGACAAGCTCTGTCCTGCCACTGCCCGTCACCAAGGGTTCAATCACGGCCCTTGCCTCTGCAGGGTCAACCGCAGGACCAAATCCGCCTGCTGCGCCAAAGGCAAGACGAAAAAATTTCAGCTTATCCGCAGCCGATTTCGCGCTGTCAGTCAGCAATTGCAGGCATCGTTTCTGCATTTCCGGGTCATTTTCGTCGGCCAGCAATTCAAGACCGTTATTCATTGCGCCCACCGGGCTAAGCAGATCATGGCACAGACGCGAACAAAGCAGGCTGGCAAGATCAATCTGGGTATCGGACATGGTTAAATGCTCTTTAATTTGAAACTCCGCCCCCTAATGGCCGCTCGGTCCATGTGTTTCAACCTTAGAAATCATTTCTACAGGATCAAAACGGTTATGCAGCCTCCCTTTTTGGGACGTGACCCAAGCAGATAACTGCCCATCTGCAATAATCAGCCAATATTTGCCGTCCTGTGCCGCCATGGCGGCATCTGTTTGCGAAGGTTCAAGCCTGCCATTTGGGTGGGAGTGATAATAGCCGATCAACTTCGCTCCGCCTTCGCGTTCCGATTTTTGAACAGATAGTAAAGCCGCAGGATCTATTTCGAAACGAACGTGTTTATCCTCTGCAATGTTCGCTGCTGGTAATATTTTGAGAACCCGGCATTCTTCTCCCAATAACAATCCGCAGCATTCTTTCGGATGCGCCGCCTTTGCATAATCGACCATTTGGGCCAGATGCTGTCTTGATATGCACAATGTCATGCCCCACATTTATGATATGGGGGAAAAAATACCATATTAACCGGCATAATCGGTGAAGGAAGGTTAGACCGCGCATTGGCGGCGGCGCTGCCGGATTTATCGCGTGCGCGGCTCCAGGCTCTGATAGCGGATGGCGGGCTTGTAATCGGCCAGCAGGCTGTTCATGATAGTGCGAGCAAAAAATATCAGGGACAAAGTTTCGCCCTCACCCTGCCCCCTGTCCGCCCTGCCCAAGCCATTGCTCAGGATATCGGCGTGCCAATTGTCTATGAGGATGATCATCTGATCATTGTTGACAAGCCTGCTGGCCTTGTTGTCCATCCTTCGGCGGGCCATGCCGACGGCACGTTAGTCAATGCATTGCTCCACCATTGCAAGGGAAGCTTATCGGGCATAGGCGGTGTTGAGAGGCCCGGAATTGTCCACCGGATCGACAAAGACACCTCTGGCCTGCTCGCCGTGGCCAAAAGCGATGCCGCGCATGAAGGGTTGGCCAAGCTGTTCGCAGCGCATGATATATATCGGCGCTATTTCGCCATTGTAAAAGGGATTCCTGCCCCGCCCGCTGGCACAATAAGCAGTCAAATTGGCCGATCACCCCATGACCGCAAAAAAATGGCTGTCTTATCCGAAAGCAAGGGCAAGCGGGCCGTTACCCATTATAAGATGGAAGAAGCGCTGAATAAATGCGCTTTGGTTAGTTGCACGCTGGAAACAGGGCGCACGCATCAGGTGCGGGTTCATATGGCGCATATCGGCCACGCCCTGATCGGTGATCCCGTTTACGCTAATCGACAAAAAGCATATAGAATTGGACCAAATCAGTCCATTTTTGCGCGGCAGGCCTTGCACGCGGCAAATCTTGGCTTTATCCATCCAATTACAGGAGAAAAAATGTCTTTCTCCAGTAACCTTCCTGACGATATGCAGGAACTGTTAACTCAGTTACGAGTATAAGATAGAAGATAACCGTTTCACCAATGGGTGCTTAATTGGAAGGCCCGGTGGGAAACATAATATGAGGAATATATATGTCAGAGACGAGAAACGTTCCGGCAACAATCCCTGCCCTTGGGGGGGACCAAAGCCTTAACCGCTATTTGGCGGAAATCCGCAAATTTCCAGTGTTGAAACCCGAAGAGGAATTCATGCTGGCCAAACGCTATCAAGAGCATGGCGATCCCAAAGCAGCCGAACAATTGGTCACGTCGCATTTGCGGCTCGTGTCCAAAATTGCTATGGGTTATCGCGGCTATGGCCTTCCCGTATCGGAGCTGATTTCCGAAGGGAATATTGGCCTTATGCAAGGCGTAAAGAAATTTGACCCCGATCGCGGCTTCCGTCTTGCAACCTATGCAATGTGGTGGATTCGCGCGTCAATGCAGGAATTTATCCTGCGCAGTTGGAGCTTGGTGAAAATTGGCACCACCGCCGCACAGAAGAAGCTTTTCTTCAACCTACGCCGTATGAAGAACAACCTAGAAGCCTTTGAAGATGGAGATTTAAATCCAGAAGCTTTGGCTAAGATTGCAACTGATCTGGGCGTATCTGAAGAGGAAGTGAATAATATGAACCGCCGCATGGCAATGGGCGGCGACAGCTCGCTTAATGTGCCGATGCGCGATGAAGGCGAAAGTGGCGGCCAATGGCAGGATTGGCTAGTCGATAACGAACCCTTGCAGGACGAACGCGTTGCCAATGCACAGGAAGATAATCTGCGCAGCCGGATGCTGAGCGAGGCGATGGCAGGGCTTAATGACCGCGAAAAGCATATTTTGGCCGAGCGGCGGCTGGTTGATAACCCCAAGACATTGGAAGAGTTGAGCCAAGTTTATAATGTCAGCCGCGAACGCGTGCGTCAGATAGAGGTTCGCGCCTTTGAAAAGCTGCAAAAAGCGATGCTGCGTATCGCCGGTGAAAACCGGATGCTATCTGCGGCGTGAGTTATAAAAAGAATGACGGAGGTTGAGGGGTGCGATAAGTGGAGTATATGACCACTGTAAAAGCATCACCACTCCGTCGTTTTTTTCGATTTATTTTCAAAGCTATATTTTATTTCGTCATTGGCAGCGTGCTAATCGTTTGCCTATACGCCTTTGTGCCTGTGCCCACAACAATCACCATGTTGACTGACAGCAATGGTGCAGAACGCAAATGGGCTTCGTTAACCGACATCTCACCCAATTTGGCCCGCGCCATGATTGCGGCTGAAGATAGCAAATTTTGCAGTCATGATGGCTTTGACCGCGAAGCCATTGAAAAAGCGATAGAGAGTAACGCGAAAGGCAAGAAACAGCGCGGCGGATCCACCATCAGCCAACAAACCGCCAAAAATGTCTTTCTTTGGCAGGGCAGCGGATATAGCCGCTATGTCCGCAAAGTTCCAGAAATCTGGTTCACATTCCTTATCGAAAAAATCTGGGGGAAACGCCGGATCATGGAAGTGTATCTGAATGTCGCCGAAACCGGCATTGGCACTTATGGAGCCGAAGCGGGAGCCAGGCGTTACTATGAAAAAGCGGCCAAAAACCTGACGCGCCAGGAAGCCGCACGTATCGCAGCCGCCCTACCATCACCCAAAAAACGCGCCGTCAACGGTGCCCGCGGCTTCACCCGCCGCTATGGCAACAGCATCGCCTCACGGATCAATATTGTGAAGCGCGACGGGCTCGATAGCTGCATTTATAAATAAACCGCAAACACAAAAAAGGCAGAGCTTTTGCAAGCCCCGCCTTCCTATATTTTTTCTTGGTTTGAATTAGAAACCGATAATCAACGATACGCTGCCCGCACGAGGAGCGCCAATCTGGGCAAAACCAAATCCGTCCAGCGAACCACCGAAGAAGCCAATATAATATTCATCCAGCAAGTTGGTCAGGTTCAACTGCACCGCGACATCACCGCCGGTTGCAAACTGCCCCACAGTCCAACGCGCATCCAAGTCAACAATCGTATAGGCTGGAGCCCGGTCCAAGTTCAAATCGTTGATCCAACGTGGACCGGTGCGCTTTACCTGTGCGCCAACTTCAAAATCGCCAAAGGCAAGC
Source organism: Sphingomonadales bacterium (assembly GCA_012032285.1). Lineage (GTDB taxonomy): Bacteria > Pseudomonadota > Alphaproteobacteria > Sphingomonadales > Sphingomonadaceae > Sphingorhabdus_B. The sequence goes on along the minus strand of JAAURJ010000002.1, from coordinate 8,621 downwards.
TGTCCGCGTGCGCCGAAAGAATAGTCGGGCGTACCCGATTCCGATTTTCCACCGGTGGCAAGAAAAATAGGATTATCCATTGCATCAACACCGGATTGGACATCTTCCTTGATTTCCGATTTGTTGATCGAACCAAAGACATAAAGCAATGATTTCGATGTCGGGCGATATGCAATCGATCCGTCGATGCCATATTTGTCGACACGGCCCAAATTGCGGAATACAACCGCTCCTTCACCCATATTCGCATCGGGATCAAAAGCGGATGCTAAACGGTTGTTATATTGAGTGTAATAACCGCCAATCTGCGCTTGGACATTACCTGAATTAAACCGCAAGCCAAGGTCAAAACTGTCGGTTGTTTCCGGCACCGGGCGCGCCCGGTCATTATCGGCCAAAAACAGCGAGTCGTATAACGGATCGGTTCCAGGAACCGACAAACCCTTCGCATAATTGCCGAAGATCGACGCAGAGTCGCCGAAATGATAGGTGAAACCAATATTGGGCAGCAGACTATCGTATTTATAGGTGCGCGACAGCGGCGCGACATATGTCGGATTAGCCGCTTCATATTGAGTCAAATCCTGTCCGGGATTGGGGCAATCGACAAAACCGTTAATCGAAGTTGTGTAGCAATTTTGGTTTAGCTCGCGTGTGAAGAAAGGAGCACGCAGGCCAATAACGGCTGTCAAATCACCGAAATTCCCGCGATATTCGCCCGAAACTTGATGCAAAATCGCAAAAGACAAGCGGTCACGCTTATTAACTTCCAATCCATTTACATCAAGCACGGGATTATCGATTGCAAACACATCGCTCGGCTCACCATTGGGCAGCATATCGCCAATTTGACCGGTTTGCCGGTGACGAGCACGATCCCATGTATAAGCCAAGCGCACGCGGTGATCCTCATTAAGGTCATAGATCAGGTTGGCGACAACGCCGTAGCGGTTGGTTTGTGTCTGGCTGGGATCGGTTCCTGCAACACGGTCACGCAAGTCACCGTCACCATTAAGGTCACGGCCAAAATAATAACCGCCGTTAAATGCGCCGGTAAGAGGTGTAGTCGTGCCCCTAGGCGTGAAAAATTCTTCACGCAAATCATCCGGCCCGCCGCCATTGGCCTTCACATATTGAAAGCTTGGATCAAATGTGAAGGTCAAACTATCGGTTAGGGAGAAACGTGACGCACCCCGGATATTGCCAGTATCGGATGGGTTATAGCGGCGGTAGAATGCCGCACCGCAACCATTACGATCATCATAACGTTCAGATACACCATTGGTGCCGCCGCCATTAAGAATTTGTCCTGCAGGGACAGAGCAAGGGAATTCGCCGCTAAATTCGTAAACGCTGAAGCGGTCTTCCTTGTCGAATAAACCGCTATAGTAAAGTAGAAGGTTGGCGATTGATTCTGAGCCAGCAAAATTGTTACGGTTTACATTATAATGGCCCGAAATTGAGATGAAATCGCCATTGCTGCCAATGTCTTGCCAAATGCTGCCGTTAAACTGAGTCTTATCAACTTGGCCATAAGGGTTATAGGGCACGCCATAACGTGTGTAACTGACAGAAGCGAACGCTTTGGTTCCTGCACCGGTAAAGTCTCCAGTATCAACCATACCAAATCCGCGCATATATAGCGTATCTGTCGCCCCTTTTGCCAGCACATCGCCAAAAGTCATCGTCGTGATCAGGCCAAAATCATCGCCCGGCTCGCGAGTACGAATGTTAATCGTACCGCCGGTTGCCGAAGCAGTCGGGCTATCCACATCTGTGGTTCCAAGATTAACGTTGACCGATTCCAAAACCTCTGAGTCGACCTGCTGATTGGTGTAGAGAGCATAATTGCCCGAATCGTTGAGCGGGAGACCATCTAAAGTCTGCGAAACCCGGTCCGCGCCGAAGCCGCGAATGGTAAAACCGCCGCCCGATGAACCCCATGGATCATTATTTTGGAAGCTAACGCCTGGAACCAAGTTGACAATATCATTTACCGTTTGGCCCGGACGCTGACGGCGGATGGCTTCTTCATCCAATACCTGCTTAGCCTTGGGCGTATCGGGAATTTCGATACCACCAACGCTAGTTTCCAACGATCCTGTAACAACAATTTCATCTTCAAAGTCAACCGAACCAGTCGATTGCGCATGGGCGGTGGGGGCTGTTAGCGCGGCGACGCCAATCGCGGCAACACTTGCAGCCATGTAAAAACGGATTTGCATTCAACTTCCCCTTGATAAGTGTAAGTTTCAAATCGGTCATGCCGATTATAAGAATCGGCCCTGTAGACCGATCCTCTGCGCCGTTCACTGATGGCCTTATATGTCATGCTTGTTACTATTATGTCATGCATATGACATAATCTTACGTAAGATGATTTCTAAATTACAGATTATCGCAGATAAGCTTGGAGAGCCAAGCGAATGAGCATGTGCAAATTTCTTGCTTAATCCATTTTATTTAGCAACTGTTGCTGCAATGCAACAAAAATTAGGGTGCTAAGCCGCGTCTTCTTTTTTGGTTTTTTCGGTTTCAGCAAACACCTTCACAGGCTCTTTTCTGCCTTCGACCACATCTTTGTCGACAACGATTTCCGACACGCCGTCCATCGTCGGCAGGTCGAACATTGTATCAAGCAATATGCTTTCCAAGATAGAGCGAAGACCGCGAGCGCCTGTTTTGCGCTCAATCGCTTTTTTGGCAACCGCCTCCAATGCATCATCGGTGAAGGTCAGCAATGTGTCCTCCATATCAAACAGCTTGCTATATTGTTTCACCAATGCATTTTTGGGTTCACGCAGGATTTTGACAAGCGCGGATATATCCAAGTCTTCGAGCGTCGCCATAACTGGGAGACGGCCGACAAATTCAGGGATCAGGCCGAATTTCAGCAAATCTTCAGGTTCGAGCTGTTTCAGCACCTCACCTGCCCGGCGCTCATCAGGTTCAGCGACATGGGCGCCAAAGCCAATTGATTTGCCCTCCAAACGGTTGGAGATGATTTTTTCAAGCCCAGCAAAGGCACCGCCGCAAATGAACAAGATATTGGTGGTATCGACCTGTAAAAATTCCTGCTGCGGATGTTTGCGTCCACCCTGCGGCGGGACAGAGGCGGTTGTGCCTTCCATCAATTTGAGCAGCGCTTGCTGCACGCCCTCACCGCTGACATCGCGGGTGATCGACGGGTTTTCTGCCTTGCGGCTGATCTTGTCGATTTCGTCAATATAAACGATACCCCGCTGCGCTTTTTCGACATTATAGTCGCTCGCCTGCAACAGCTTCAGGATGATATTTTCCACATCCTCCCCGACATAGCCTGCCTCTGTCAATGTGGTCGCATCGGCCATGGTAAACGGCACGTCAAATGTCTTGGCCAATGTCTGCGCCAATAATGTCTTTCCACAGCCTGTCGGCCCCAATATCAGGATATTGGATTTGGCCAGATCAACATCATTATTTTTCACCGAATGATTCAAGCGCTTATAATGATTATGCACAGCAACCGACAGCACCCGTTTTGCGCGAGCTTGTCCAATAACATAGTCGTTCAGGACATCATTAATTTCTTGAGGGCTAGGAACCTCGCCTTCTTTACGGCCAGTCAGATTGCCTTTGGTTTCTTCGCGGATAATATCATTGCAAAGCTCCACACATTCATCACAGATGAACACGGTGGGACCAGCGATCAGCTTACGTACTTCATGCTGCGATTTCCCGCAAAAGGAGCAATAAAGGGTGCTCTTTGTATCGGTTCCGCTCAACTTCGTCATATAATATCCTACGGTGCGCCTACCCTTGCGCATTTTGAGTAGCCTGTAATCTTATCGCCACATATGAATTTGGCAATAGCAGAAAGCCCCTTGTGCCAGTTTAGCAAACAAGGTGCATTAAATCCTAATTTCACAGAAAAATGAGCGTTACTTATTCTCTTCGCTATCTGTTGTCATTGGGCGCTTGTCAAATACCTCATCAACAATGCCGAATGCCTTTGCTTCATCTGCTTCCAAAAATGTATCGCGGTCCATTGCCTTTTCGATCTCTTTCAGTGACTTACCGGTATATTTGACGTAAAGATCATTGAGCCGCTTGCGAATACGCAATATCTCTTTGGCTTGAATTTCGATATCCGATGCCATACCGCGAGCGCCGCCGGAAGGTTGGTGCACCATGATCCGGCTATTGGTCAACGCAACCCTCATCCCCGGTTCACCGGATGCGAGCAAAAAACTGCCCATAGACGCCGCCTGACCAATGCATACCGTGCCAACGCGCGGGCGGATATATTGCATGGTGTCGTGGATCGCCATGCCCGCAGTCACCACACCGCCGGGCGAATTAATATACATCCAAATGTCTTTTTGGGATTATCCGATTCCAGAAACAAAAGCTGTGCTGTTATGATCGACGCCATATTGTCTTCGACTTGACCGGTGACGAAGATGATGCGTTCGCGCAAAAGGCGAGAAAAAATGTCCCAGCTCCGCTCGCCCCTGTTTGATTGTTCGATAACAACGGGGATTAAAGATTCGGGGATGGGCATATCGTTGATCATAGTCGGACTCTCGCTAACTGGTTTCTCTCGCCCCTACATTGGACGCAGCGCCGTTTCTTTCAAGGTGAAAAACAAATTTTACGTTAAGCGCTGAAAAAAAAGGCCCGGTAAATGAACCGGGCCCTTTTAATTATTTTTGGCAGCCGGTTTTTTGGCGGCTGCTTTTTTCGTAGCCGGCTTTTCCTCATTGGCTTTTTTTGCTGGTGCCTTTTTGGCCGGAGCCTTTTTCGCGGCAGGCTTAGCATCTTCGGCTACAGCCTTCTTGGCAGGTGCTTTTTTCGCTGCCGGTTTTTTCTCTGCCGGTTTTTTGGCAGCGGCTGTTTTACCACCCGATTTCGCTTCCGGTTCGGCCTCGATTGCGGCTTCCAGCTCTTCGCGGGTTACGGACTTATCGGTCACTTCGGCTTTTTCAAACAGAAAGTCGACAACCTTATCTTCGAACAAGGGCGCACGCAGCTGCGCCGCAGCCATCGGATTTTCCTGCAAGTAACGGACAAAGGCTTCATGCTGATCGCGCGGATATTGCTGGGCGGCTTGTTGCACCAGCATATTCATCTCCTGCTGGTTAACCTCAACGCCATTGGCCTGACCAATTTCGGAAAGCAGCAAGCCCAGACGCACACGCCGTGCGGCGATGTCACGATAGTCATCTTTTTCAGCTTCCATCTCCGCCTTGGCAGCTTCCGGATCCTCTTCGCGATCGGCTTCTTGCTCCAATTGTTGCCAAATCTGATTGAATTCAGCTTCAACCATCGAAGGCGGAACATCAAAATCATGATCGGCGGCCAAAATATCGAGCAATTGCCGCTTCATATAGGTGCGAGTCAGGCCGTTTAGTTCTTGCTCCACCTGCCCCTTCATCAATTCGCGCAATTGCTCCAGCCCTTCAAGACCGAAGCCTTTGGCCATTTCATCGTCAATTTTTGTTTCAGCGGGCTTTTTAACTTCGCCCACCACGATATCGAAAGTCGCAGGTTTACCCTTCAGATTTTCTGCACCATAATTGTCGGGGAAAGTAACGTTGATTATTGTCTCGTCATTGGCCTTCAAACCAATCAGTTGGTCTTCAAAACCGGGGATCAATTGGCCGGAACCGATTTCCACGGCCATGGCTTCACCCTTGCCGCCCTCAAAAGGAACGCCGTCCACTTTGCCTTCAAAATCAATGATAACCTGATCGCCTTGAGCGGCTTTATAAGATTTTGCAGCGGTTTCAAATCGCTTCTGATTTGCGGCCAAACGCTCAATCGACTCGTTGATTTCGGCTTCGGTTGGCTCAACCTGTAACCGGTTCAGTTTCAAACCATCAATAGAAGGCAGTGTGATTTCGGGCAGGACTTCAAAGTGAAAATCAACGACGACATCTTTGCCGGGTTCATAATCCTTGTCCAAATGCAGATGCGGTTGCGTTGCAGGGCGCAATTTATTGTCGGCCAGTGTCTTTTGCACGCCTTCCTGAATTGAGCTGTTCAGCGCTTCTTGCATCAGGCTGTCTTTATGCATTTTCTTGACTAGGTTGGCGGGAACCTTTCCTGGACGGAAACCGGGCATACGCACTTGCGGTGCGATCTTCTTTACCTCCGCATCAACCCGCGATTCCACTTCAGCAGCGGTGATGGTCAATTTATATGCCCGTTTCAGGCCTTCGTTTGTCGTTTCTTGCGTTTGCATAGCTGCTTCTCTAATCCTGACGGCTGGCGCGTTGCCGCGCCTGTTTGAATTTTTATCGGCTTTATAAAACAGGCATTATGGTGCGGGTGAAGGGACTCGAACCCCCACATCTCTCGATGCCAGAACCTAAATCTGGTGCGTCTACCAATTCCGCCACACCCGCGCCAACCCATTGCCTGAAAGCCGGTCGCGCGGCCTTAACGGCAAAGATGCAATAGGGCAAGAGCCGATGGAGCCGAAAATCGGGCTATTCGCCTTATTTATCTTTTGCCAGTGTAATTGTCGCGGTCATATCACGAAAATTCTGCAAATCCTTATCAAAATAATGGATTTCAGGGGCAACATAATTGATCAGGAAAAGGCGTCCACCAATAATCGCTGCTATGCCCTCCCCTTTGCGGGCCAACTGGTCATCACCTGCGGCATATTTATAACTGAAACGCACACCGTCATGCCCATCCAGCTTGGCAGGGCCAATTTCCTGCATTTCAAAAACCGATGTTTGCAGGACAATACGGGTTGAAGCTTCGAACAGTTCGACAATATCCGTGGGCAGCATATTGGCGCTGAATTTGGGCAGCGGACTGTTCCGTTTGTCATATTCGCGGTACAGCGTTTCCCCGTCCGAAATCTCCGCAAAGAAGCTAAGCTCATTAAGCAACAATCCGTCGCGTGTCCAAATCTCTCCCCTTTTGGACGGACGCGAGGTCCAACGATTCCAATCGCCCGATGGCGTTACCGACATCTTCGACTTAGTAACTTCTACCTGTTTGCCGTCTTCACGCAGGCTCCAGCCAGCCTGCGCTGGCATAGAAAATGTCAGCGCGGTCAATATAGCGGCATATGCAAATACCCTCACTCGTCTGTTCCCGCCATCGTTTCGATTATTGCCCGGTCAAATGCCTCCGGACTAGCCCGCAAATAGCGGCGCAGCGCAGCAATTCCCCCTGTCCTATCTCCCGAACGGATGAGCGCAAGACCAAGACCGCGCCAGCTTTCTGGCAAGCCAGCATCACCCGAAAGCGATTGGCGGTAAAAACCAGCGGCCTTGGCAAAGTCATCATCCTTTCCCCTTGCGCGATAAAGCTCGCCCCTGGCATAGAGCAACTGCGGTGTCCAACCCCCTTCACCCAATTGCCCAAGCAAAAATTCGGTTGCGCCAAAATCATTGAGTTTAATCTGGTCATCGATCAGTAACGGCCACCATTTTGCCATGGCGCGGCGATATTCCAACTGCCCGTGCATATAGTTTTTCGGCGGCTTCTTACCCGCTGCTTGTTCCAGATACTCCATGCGTTCACCGCTATTGGGGTGGGATGCAAAAAAACCGCCATTGTCATCTTTTTGACTTTTGCGTTTTCTCTCTGCTGCCGTTGCATCCATTTCGGCACGCAGCCTGCGCCAAATATCGGAGGCTGCGTTTGGATCATATCCTGCGTCCGCAAGATAATCGAGCGAGACAAGATCTGCTTGCCGTTCCATTTCACGGCTGAAAGAAAATATCGAGCCGATCGCGCCAATCTGTCCGATCATACCCACATAGGGAACAAAGGACATCCAAGCCATGGCATCTGTTTTCTGACGGATGTTGCGAAAGGATTGTAGCGAATGCTGTTTTTCAAAATGGCTAAATTCATGTCCCAGAACGGATGCTAGCTCTGCCTCATTTTCCGTACGCAATAACAAGCCTGACCAGATGATCATCATGCCATTCGGCGCCATGCTAGCGTTAAAATAGGGTGTGCGCATAATGTAAATCCGCACCCGCCCGCACGTATCCCCTACGGTATTACACAAAATTTTACGGACATAAGCGTTTAATTCCGGATCCTTGATTAGCGACTGGGAGCTTTTTACCTCCCGCTCTAGCTCGTCCATTTGCATCCAAAGGCCGCGTTCATCATCATCCTGCGGCAGATAGTCCAGAGCGGTGGGAGTCAGTGCAGGCTGTGCTTCATTCGCCCGCAGATCAAAGGAACAAAGGCTGCCGGACGCCATAAGTGTTAATATAAGGGCAATTTTATACTTCATTTGTCTTTCGCACCCACTGTCACAACCGGCTGGCCCTGCGTGCCTCCTTCGGTGGCCTTACGGGAAGGAAAACCTTCCAATAATTGCATCACCCGTTTTTCCGCCCCCTCCTGTGTCCGTATATCCCCGCCCATTGAGATATCGGCATTGATCCAGACCATATCGCCGGTTTTCAAATCCACCAAAGCAGCATAGCCGATATGTACGCCCGATGGAATCAGGTTCGCAGCCAAAATCAAACCGACAATCTGTGCGGCTTTGCGTCCTGTGGAACCATAGCTATCATAGCTATAGAGGAACAAACCATAATCCGCGCCGCCACCCAATTCAGACAGTTTCTGGGTCGTTGGTCCTAACGTCCAAT
>JAAURJ010000050.1 GCA_012032285.1 Sphingomonadales bacterium | reverse complement strand
CGAAATAACCGAGCGTAAACCGGCGGCGATCTGGAACCGGGGGGCAAACAGACGTTGATTGATGATCAGGGCGTGGTCCTGCAAAATGTGCCTGTCGGCAGCGTTGGCGGGATGATGATGCTCAACGGCGATAATGCCAATAAAATGGCGCCACAGCTTGCCCTATTGTTGGATGAAGCCCCGTCGCTGAAACCGCAAATTGTCGCGGCAAGCTGGATCGGCAATCGCCGCTGGGACTTGACGTTCAAATCGGGCGAGACGGTGGCTTTGCCCGAAGGGGAAAAGGCATCTGCCAAAGCGTTGGTCGATTTTGCCCGCATGGATGGGGTTAGCCGGCTTTTGGGTCAGGATATGATCTATTTCGACCTGCGCGATCCCGACCGGGCCTATATCCGCAAAAAACCAAAAGAAGAGCCAAAGCCTGCAAAAGATGATAAGGCTGCGGAAAGGGAAAGCCATTCGGGCGGTGAGGCGTCAGACAATAGGAGCGATAAAAAGGCATGACGGCGGCGCGCGTTGAAAAAATTATTTCTGCACTCGATATCGGATCGTCAAAAGTCTGCGCGTTGATAGCGGGAAAGACCGATACCGGTGATCTGATCGTATTGGGCACGGGCCAGCGCGAAAGCCGGGGCGTGGTGCGCGGCTGTATCGCGGATATGGAGCAGGCCGAATTGTCGGTTCGCCATGCGGTGGAGCAGGCCGAACGGATTGCCGGCATCAATATTGACCGGGTGACAGTGGGCATATCTGCTGGCGGGCTGGACAGTATGCTAGCTCCTGTTGAAATTGAACTGGGCGGAGATAGGATTGAACAGGATGATATTGATGACCTGCTTGCCGCGGGCCGCGCCAATCTTGACCTGCAGGGCAAATCGGCGCTTCATGTGCAGCCAACGCTCTATTCGCTTGATGGTGTCGGCGGGGTTGCCAATCCCATTGGCCTTCACGCCGACCGTTTGGGCGTCGATATCCATGTTGTGCTTGCCGATCCAGCGCCCGTTCGCAATCTTGATCTAACCGCTAGGGCTGCGCATTTGGAGGTTGATAATGTCGTTGTCTCACCAATAGCAACGGGCCTCGCCTGTTTGACCGCCGAAGAAAGAGAGCTGGGCGTCGCATTAGTCGAAATGGGTGCCTCAATCACCAATGTATCGGTTTTTATCGGCGGAATGCTTGTCGGATTGGAAACGATACAGCAGGGCGCGGCGGACATAACCGATGATATTGCCTCCACCTTTGGAATGCGCCGGGCACAGGCGGAGCGGCTGAAATGCTATTATGGTTCGGCATTGTCCACCCCGCGCGATCATCAGGATGTGTTGGATTTGGACAAGGAAGAGGGCGGCAATGTCGATGACGGCACCGCCCCGCGCATTACCAAGGCGCAGCTTAACGCGGTAATATTTCAACGTATCGACAAAATCGTTTCTGAAATCGGCCTTGTGCTAAAGAATCTGGGCTTTTCGGGAACAACCGGACATCAAGTCGTCCTGACCGGCGGCGGTGCCGAGTTGAAAGGAATAGCCGAGCATTTTCAGGCGGCATTGGGCCGGGCTGTGCGGATCGGCAAACCCAAAGGCGTATCAGGCGTGCCGGAGGCGCATAGCGGCCCGGCTTTTTCTGCGCTAATCGGTTTGGTGCGGTATATGGCATCGGACAGGATTGACTTGAAAGGGCCATTGGATGCTGGTGATGATTATGCCGATGGCGCGGCATTGGGTATTATTGAACGTATCAAAAGAGCAATAAGAGAGAATTTTTGACACAGGCTGCGATTTTCGGTTAATTTTCGGGTGTGCAAATGGCAGTTTTGTGTCAATAGGCGTTAACTTTTTATAAACTGGCCAATATGGCAAGGGGGTTTTGAATATGAGCATCAATATCGGTCCACCATTGGTAGATGAATTGAAGCCAAAAATTGCCGTTATCGGCGTTGGTGGTGCTGGCGGAAATGCCGTTGCCAATATGATCGCCGCTAATGTGGAAGGCGTTGATTTCATTGTGGCAAACACCGATGCGCAGGCGCTGAATGCTTCTGCGGCGGAACACCGGATTCAGCTTGGCCCCGATATTACCCAAGGTTTGGGTGCAGGATCGCGTCCCGAAGTGGGCAGGGCGGCCGCCGAAGAGACGATTGAACAGGTGAAAGCCGCGATTGGCGGATCGCATATGTGCTTTATCGCGGCCGGTATGGGCGGCGGCACCGGCACCGGAGCGGCCCCCGTAATCGCGCAGGCCGCGCGGGAGATGAACATCCTGACTGTTGGCGTGATTACCAAACCGTTTCTGTTCGAAGGTGCGCGGCGGATGCGCTCTGCCGAAGCGGGTATTGAGGAATTGCAGCAGCACGTCGATACATTGATCGTCATTCCCAACCAGAATCTGTTCCTGGTGGCAAACCCCAATACAACATTCAAAGAAGCCTTTTTGCTGGCCGATGAAGTGTTGCAGCAGGGCGTTCGCGGTATCACTGATTTGATGGTCATGCCCGGCCTCATCAATCTCGACTTTGCCGATGTGCGCAGCGTGATGCACGAAATGGGCAAGGCGATGATGGGAACCGGTGAGGCCGAAGGCGATGGCCGCGCATTGGAAGCCGCAGAAAAAGCGATTGCCAACCCGCTGCTCGATGGCGTGTCGATGCAGGGGGCAAAGGGCGTGATCGTCTCGATTACCGGCGGCGAAGATATGCGCCTGATGGAAGTGGACGAAGCCGCCAACCATATTCGCGAACTGGTCGATCCCGATGCCAATATCATCTGGGGCAGCGCATTTAACGAAGCATTGGAAGGCAAAATCCGCGTTTCGGTGGTTGCCACCGGTATAGACAGCGACGGACAAGCCCCTGATGCAGGCGCACGGTCTTTTGCCTTTAACCGCGCGCCTATGGCCGCTCCTGTAGCACAGCCGGTTGCACCGCAGCCGGCAGCACCGCAGCCGGTGTCAAGTATATTCCAATCACCAACCGAAGAGCCCTCAGAACAGGTAGAAGAAGAGGGCGTTGCTGCGGATCAGGATGCATTGGATCTCTCTGAAGCCGCAATCGCTGAGCCCGAAGTGCCTGCCGAAGTCGAAGCCGAAGCCGAGTTGGTTGAGGATGATATGCTCGAACTGGGCGGTGCCGATATGGCCAAAGAACAGGCTGAAGAACAAGCTGAAGAACAAGCCGAATCTGGGGCTGAACAACCGGTTCATGTCGATGCTGAAGCCCCGCGTATTGCAAGCGGCGGCGGCACGTTATTTGAACGTATGTCCAACCTGTCGCGCGGCATTTCGCATAAGGATGATGACGGCGATGATGGCAAGGGTAACTCCGGCGGCCTTAATATCCCGCGCTTTCTGGATCGTCAGGGGAATAATTGAGGCTTGATCTTTCCCATTCATGGATGTGCATTAAGCGCGTAATTTTATAGGGCGGCCGACCCGGTTTTAACCACGGGGCCGCCCTATATTTTTATTTTATAATAACTTCATGGATATGCGTTAATTTCATCGGGGCCAAAATTTGCTCGGCATGGACCGCATAGTGATAGCGCGCCCCTAAACTGGTCAAACTGAACAGGCCCAAAAATGAAAATATTGGGTTCAGCTTTCCCCTGATATATGATGATAGGAAGTATTCTTCTGGTCGTTTTTGTTGAACCATTGGCCGCACACGCTTAATCAGCAATTGGCGCTATGTTTTCTTTGGTGCATGATGCGGGAAATGAATGTGATATTATTACGTCCTTTATTGATGGTAACGGCTGCGGCTGCGATCCTGCCTAGTGCTGCGGTCGCCCAAATTGGCCCGACCGCTGATGAAGTCAACGCTTCTAATGAGCGGGAGATTAATTCGGAGTTGCTGCGCAGTGCGCTGCGCCGCATTGCCGTCCGCCCAACCGATGCCGATGCGTTGGTTGATGCGGGCAACGCCGCCTTGGCATTACAGGATGCCAATGCCGCGCTCAATTTCTTTACCCGCGCCAATGAGATTCAGCCTAATAATGGCCGGATCAAATTGGGCCTGGCCAGCGCCAGCGTGCGCACCGAAAACCCATTTGAGGCGTTGCGCTATTTTGATGAGGCGGCGAAGTTAGGCATTTCCGATCGCACCGTTGCCGCCGACCGCGCAGTGGCCTTTGACCTGCTTGGCAATTTTGAACGGGCGCAGCAGGACTATGCACTTGCCCGCACCGCGGATAATTCGGACGGTCTGGCGATCAAACAGGCGGTATCCTTGTCGCTATGGGGTAAGGCGAAAGAGGCGGATGCACTATTGGTGCCCTATCTACAGAAAAATTCGGGCGAAGCCTGGCGTGCCCGTGCGTTCATGCTTGCCGCACGGGGAGACACGCGCGAATCGGTTCGGGTGACGCAAGGTTTTATGGATGCTGCCTCGGCGAGCCAGTTTGAACCTTATTTGCGCAAAATGCCGGAGCTAACCGGTGCGCAGCAGGCCGCGGCCATTTATTTCGGCCATTTTCCGGCACGCAATCTGGGCCGGGACAGCGCCGAAATCCGGCAAGCGTCCTCGCGTTATGGGGCGGACAACCCGGCCCCCAAGGGCAATAGCCGCCTGATCCCGCAAGGTGCGCCGCTGGGACCAAAGCCGGTGGCCAGTGGTTCCAATGCCGCGCCTGCTAATATTGGCTCCGGCGCTGCACCACAAATCCAATCTGCGGTTTCCGGCAATAGCCGTCCAGCCGCCATCACACAGGCGGCAGGGGCAGTTTCAAAAATGATGTCGCCCGCACGCGGATATTGGCGGCGGAGCAGGCGGCAAACAGCCTGAGCCTGATTAAGGCGCCGCCAGCTTACAGCAGCAATGGCACCGCAGCGGCGGGCGAAAGCAATGTCGCTGTCGGATCTGGCAATGGCCGTTTGATTCTGCCCCAGATGCCGGTGGTGCAAAATAGCGTTTCGGCGCCAGCGGCCCGTTCATCCGATCTTGCTGCATCAGTACCAGCACCAGCCGCCGCAGTGCCCGCATCACCACCCCCATCGCAATCGCCACCCCCCTCAACATCACTCTCACAAACTGCGGCCACTGCGGCGCCTGCTGTTTTGCCGCAAGCGAGCGAATCCGCGCCTGTGATCGCGGCCTCAACGCTGCCGCAAAGCGCGTCTGCCGCACTGCCGCCTGTGGCCAACGGTAGAGTGCCCTCGGCGGTGAATTTTGAACCCAAAGCGGCGCAGGTCGCCGCCAATCCCGTGCCTGCGGCTTCCGTACCTGCAGACACAGCTCCGATCGAAGCAGAAGCGCCAAAAAGCTTTGACTTGGGCGCGATTGTCGAATCGATTGAAGTGCCCGCCAGCGAGAAAAAGCCGAGCGTAACGCCAGTGGACCTAAGCAAGATTAAAGCTGTCACGTCGCCGCCGCCTGCCACAAAAACTGCCGAGGCCGCAAAGCCCAAGGAAGCCGCAAAAGAGACGGGTGCCGTTTATCCTGCCCGCAACTGGGTGCAGATTGCCACCGGCGAAGTCGCTGCGTTCAAGGGCGATATGCGCCGCCATGCTGGTAAAAATCCCGATTTGTTTAAGGGCATGACCGGATGGTCCTCGCCTTGGAAAAACCTGAACCGTTTGGTGATTGGGCCGTTTGACGATTTGAAAGCGGCCCGCAAATGGGAGGCCGATTTCCGCGCGGCGGGCGGCGATGCTTTTGTCTGGCAAAGCGCCGATGGCACCGTGGTTGAAAAGTTGAAATAAGGTTTTATCCGGCCGTAATTTTGAATTTACGCACCCCGGTCCTTGCGGCATAGGCTTATGCCATGACATTGCCGACACCTCTGACAGCCGCCCGCTATGCCTGCCACCCGGACAATAGCCGTGGCCGCCTCCATGCCGAAGCGGGAAGCGATGTGCGCGGACCGCGCAATGTATTTCAACGTGATCGCGACCGGATCATCCACAGTATCTCCTTTCGCCGTCTGCGCCATAAAACGCAGGTATTTGTTTCGCCCGACGGCGATCATTATCGCGTGCGCCTGACGCACAGTTTGGAGGTTGCGCAAATCGGGCGAACCATCGCTCGCGCTCTGGGCTTGAATGAAGATTTAACAGAGGCACTGTGCCTCGCCCATGATATTGGTCACCCGCCCTTTGGTCATGCGGGCGAAGATGCGCTGGAGGAGGCGCTTAAACCCCATGGCGGTTTTGACCATAATGCACAGACGCTGCGCACATTGATGCTGCTTGATTCGCCCTATCCATTATGGCCGGGGCTTAACCTGAGCTGGGAATTGCTGGAGGGATTGGCCAAGCATAACGGGCCGGTGCAAAATCCCGGCTGGGCTTTACAGGAGGCGAATGCTGCCTTTGATCTGGACCTGACATTATGGCCATCGCTAGAGGCGCAGGTTGCGGCGGTGGCCGATGATATTGCCTATGACAATCATGACATTGATGATGGTATCCGTGCGGGCCTGCTCACCGTGGAACAGCTTTGCGAATTGCCGTTTATCGCCGAACGGTGGCAGGGGATAGTGGCCCGTTATCCCGGCATCGCGCCCGCAAGGCTGCTGCCTGAATTGATTCGCGAGCAAATTGGCGTGATGGTCAATGATGTGATCGCCGCGACGCAGCAGCGTATAGTGGAAACAGGCGTGGAAACCGCCCATGATATTCGCGCCGCGGGGCATATGATTGGCGGATTTTCGGCCGTGATGGAGCAGCGCGAACGGACCTTGAAAAAATTCATGTATGCCAATTTATACCATCATCCCACGCAAATGGAGGCCGCCGCGCGGGCGCGTAAAATCGTCGAGGCGCTTTACCGGGCCTATATGGAAAGCGCGCAGTGCCTCCCCGAAGAATGGCGGCAAAGCCTTCCGCAAGGGCAACCGCAGCGCAGCCGCTATATCGCCGATTTCTTGGCCGGAATGACCGACCGCTATGCCGAAAATTGCTATGCTGAGATATATGGGGGGACGCCATGACCAAACGGGTGTTGATCGCTGGTGCAACCGGGTTGGTCGGGCACCATCTGGCCGAAATGCTGGCACGGTATCGGCCGCATTATGATGTCCATTTGTTGCTCCGCCGCGAACTGGGCGCGGATGAACCGGCGTTTGAAGGTGCAATGACGCTGCATATCGCGCCCGGTGGGCAATGGGGGCCTGCCGTGAAAGAGATAAAGGCGTCGGTGATCGCATCCTGTCTTGGCACCACCATCCGTGATGCCGGGTCGCAGGCGGCGTTTCGTGCGGTCGATCTGGAACTGGTCGCCGCAGTGGCACAGGCGGGCAAGGCAGCGGGATGCCGGCATTTCCTGTCCGTGTCCTCGCTGAGCGCGAATAGCAAATCGGGGCTTTTCTATATGCGCACAAAGGGCGAGGCGGAGGATGCAATACGCGCCTGCCGCTTTGCCCGCACTGATATTCTGCAACCCGGCCTGCTGCGGGGTTACCGGCGCGGACCGGTGCGCTATGCGGAAAATTTTGCTTCTTTAATCAGCCCATTGTCCGATAGTCTGCTATGGGGATCAATGCGCAGATACCGTTCCATCGCAGCGCTCGATGTGGCGCGGGCTATGGCGGCCTTAATGGGCGAAGATGCTCCCGGTGTTTTCACCCATGTGCATGATGATATATTGCGATATGCGGCCGGACTGCCCGGTTGAACCGCTGCGGCCTGACCAAAAATCGGGGATAATCCCTTTCCCCTGATTGACTCTTAAATGACTAGGCGCCATGGCGGTGTTAATCGCTGACAGTGCGGGAGAGGCTTTGGCAAAACCAAAGCGCCGAAGGAGCAACCGCCCCGGAATCTCTCAGGCAAAAGGACCGCTACTGCCGCGCGCGATTCTCTGGAAAGCGTCCCGACAAGGGGCCACCGAAGGGGTAAGTCCGCTTGAACCAAGCGCACGAAAGCTCTCAGGTATCCGTGACAGAGGGGGCAGCCTATTGCGCGGTTTCGTGCGCTATATCGCTGTAACCTTTATGCCCGGAGAATTTTGTGCACGACGACGATGATATACCCCCGATTGAAATTCTCAACCTGCCGCTGGACGCATGGCACCGGGCGCAGGGGGCGCGGATGGTGGAATTTGCCGGCTATCATATGCCCATTCAATATGAAGGCATTATGGCCGAACATGAATGGACCAGGACACAGGCCGGACTTTTCGATGTGTCGCATATGGGGCAATTGATGCTATCGGGCGATGGCGCGGCGGCGGCGCTGGAAACATTGGTGCCCGGAGATATAAGTGCCCTGCGCCCCGGTCGGATGCGCTATTCGCTGCTGCTGGCCGAAGATGGCGGGATATTGGATGATATGATGGTCACCAACACACCCATGGGCCTTTATCTGGTGGTCAACGGTGCGGTGAAACATGAAGATATGGGATATCTTCGCAGTGAGTTACCCGATGAAGTTACCATCAATTATATGGAAGATCGGGCGCTATTGGCGTTGCAAGGGCCAAAGGCGGCAGAGGCGCTCGCCCGCCTGATCCCGCGGACGGCTGAGCTTTATTTTATGGAAGCGGACAGCTTTATCTGGGACGAACATCCCCTGTGGATCAGCCGGTCGGGCTATACCGGAGAAGACGGTTTTGAAATATCGGTTCCCGCCGATTTAGCCGAACATCTGGCAGAAACGCTGTGTAAGCAGCCGGAGGTAAAGCCCATTGGCCTTGGCGCCCGCGATTCGCTTCGTCTGGAGGCGGGATTGCCGCTCTATGGCCATGATATGAATCCAGAGGTCAACCCGGTTGAGGCGGGCGCTGCCTTTGCCATATCGAAACGCCGCCGGGAAGAGGGCGGCTTTTATGGCGCAGAGAACATCGTGCGCGACCTTATGAACGGACCTGCCCGCAAATTGACCGGCTTTAGCGTCGAAGGACGGATGCCAGTGCGAGAAGGAGCGCCGATTTTTGCCGGGCAGGTTCAAATTGGCGTCATGACATCGGGCGGTTTTGCCCCCAGCGTCGGTGCGCCGGTTGCCATGGGTTACATTGACAGCGACCA
The DNA here is from genome assembly GCA_012032285.1 of Sphingomonadales bacterium. Taxonomy (GTDB): domain Bacteria; phylum Pseudomonadota; class Alphaproteobacteria; order Sphingomonadales; family Sphingomonadaceae; genus Sphingorhabdus_B. Next base: position 10,734 of record JAAURJ010000050.1, on the reverse strand, counting down.
TGGCGAAACCGGCACCATATTTGAGGCAGAAGTGCGCGGCAAGCGGATCGCTGTTACCGCCGCCCAAATGCCTTTCATCCCTCATAATTACCACAGAAGAGGAAAAACCCAATGAGCCGTTATTTTACCGAAGAACATGAATGGATCGACGTTGACGGGGATGTCGCCACGGTTGGCATTACCGATTATGCGCAGGAGCAATTGGGCGATATTGTTTTTGCCGAAGTGCCAGCATCGGGCACGCAGCTTAAAAAAGGGGGCGATGCGGCGGTGGTCGAATCGGTGAAGGCCGCATCCGATGTCTATGCCCCTGTCAGCGGCGAAGTATTGGAGGGCAATGACGCGCTGGAGGGTGATCCGGCGCTGGTAAATAGCGATCCCGAAGGCGAAGGCTGGTTCTTCAAACTGACCTTAAGCGACCCTTCGGAGTTGGAGGGCCTGATGAATGCGGCGGCGTATAAAGCGTTCGTCGACGGGCTGTAAACCAAAAGCGCGGATTGCTTTTAGATAATCTGAATATCCGCCATTAAGGAATTGAAAATGCGTTATTTGCCGTTAACCGATACCGATCGCCAGTCCATGCTTGGCGTGATTGGTGCCCAATCGATCGATGATCTGTTCGTCGATGTGCCCGAAGCGGCGCGGCTGTCCGGGCCGATAGCGGGCCTGCCTATGCACGCCAGCGAAATGGCGGTGGAACGGCATTTTTCGGCCTTGGCGCGGCAGAATATGGCCGCCGGTCACCACCCATTCTTCTTGGGCGCTGGGGCGTATAAGCATCATGTTCCAGCAAGCGTTGACCATATTATCCAGCGCGGTGAGTTCCTGACCGCGTATACGCCATATCAGCCCGAAATCGCGCAAGGCACACTGCAAATGCTTTTCGAGTTTCAGACGCAGGTGGCGCGTCTGTTTGGCTGCGATGTGGCCAATGCGTCCATGTATGATGGCTCCACGGCCTGCTGGGAGGCGATCAGCATGGCGGGGCGCGTGACCAAGCGGAATAAGGCGCTGCTATCATCGGGCCTGCATCCGCATTATATCAGCGTCGCCGAGACAATGGCCCGCTTCACCGGCGATCAGCTGCTCACGCCGGCCCGAAATGACAGCAAACGTTGATACAGAGCGGTTATTGGCAGCGATTGACGGCGATACAAGCTGTGTTGTGGTGCAATATCCCGACATATTGGGCCGGATAGAGGATATGTCCGCCCTTGCCGCAAAGGCGCATGAAAATGGCGCGTTGCTGATCGCGGTCGTCACCGAACCAGTGGCCTTGGGCGCGATTAAGGCACCGGGTGAAATGGGCGCGGATATAGTCGTGGGCGAAGGGCAGTCAATCGGCGTCGGTCTGCAATTTGGCGGGCCTTATGTCGGCCTGTTCGCTTGTAAACAGAAATTTGTCCGGCAAATGCCCGGCCGCCTGTGCGGGGAAACGGTGGACGCAGAGGGCAAGCGCGGCTTTGTCTTAACGCTATCGACGCGCGAGCAGCATATCCGCCGCGAAAAGGCGACTTCGAATATCTGCACCAATTCCGGACTTTGTGCGCTTGCCTTCAGCGTGCATATGACTTTACTCGGCGAAAAGGGGTTGCGAGATCTGGCTATGCTCAACCATGGTCTGGCGGTGCAGGCGGCGGAGCGGCTAGCGCAAATTGATGGCGTTGAGATCATAAACAATAATTTTTTCAACGAATTTTTGGTTAAACTTAACAAATCATCGCGTGATATTGTGCGCGAACTTGCCGATCGGAAAATATTGGGCGGTGTGTCTTTGGGCCGGCTCTATCCCGGCGATGCGGCGCTTGAAAATGGTTTGCTGATTGCGGTGACCGAGCTTGCCACCGAAGAGGGTATCGAAGCGCTGGCGCACAATTTGAAGGAGTTACTGGCATGAGCGGTATCAACGAAAGCGGCTGGCGTCCCGAAATGAGCCGTGTAGGCGAAGCATCGGCCCCCGCCACATTCACCGGCAACCGAGCGTTAATGTTGGAAGAGCCGTTGATTTTCGAAATTGGAACCATAGGCACCACCGGCGTCGATTTGGCCGATAGCCCGAAGGTAGCGGCACGGCTGGGCGGGTTGGAACGCAACCGCGACATTGGCCTGCCCGGCCTGTCCGAAGGCGAAGCGGTGCGCCATTATACCCGCCTTAGCCGGCAGAATTACGCGATTGACCTTGGCTTTTTCCCGCTGGGCAGTTGCACGATGAAGCATAATCCGCGCCTGAATGAAAAAGTCGCGCGGATGAAGGGGTTTGCCGATGTCCACCCGTTGGCCCCGGCGCAAAGCGTGCAGGGCGCATTGGCGGTGATCCATGAACTCGCCCATTGGTTGGTAACGCTGACCGGTATGGAGGCGGTTGCGATGTCGCCCAAAGCGGGCGCACATGGCGAATTATGCGGTATATTGGCGATCCGCGCGGCATTGGAAGCCAAAGGCGATGCCCGCTCGGTCGTATTGTGCCCCGAAAGCGCCCATGGCACCAACCCTGCCACGGCGGCGTTTGCGGGTTATGAAACCGAAAATATCCCGGCAACCCCCGACGGCCGTGTCGATCTGGAAGCATTGCAAGCGCGGCTTGGCCCTGATGTGGCGGCGGTGATGATAACAAATCCCAATACTTGCGGCCTGTTCGAACGTGATCTTAAGACTATTTCCGACATGGTCCACGCGGCGGGCGGTTTTGTTTATTGCGACGGCGCGAATTTCAATGCGATTGTTGGTCGGGTCCGTCCGGGCGATCTTGGCGTTGATGCCATGCATATCAACCTGCATAAAACTTTTAGCACACCGCATGGCGGCGGCGGCCCGGGCAGCGGCCCTGTCGTGCTGTCTAAAGCGCTCGCACCCTTTGCGCCCTTGCCTTTTGTTGAAAAGCGCGGTGAGGAGTTTGTCCTGATCGAGGAGGAGAGCGCGGGCGACCATCATGGCAGCAGCTTTGGCCGGATGACTGCCTTTCACGGGCAAATGGGTATGTTCACCCGGGCGTTATCCTATATCTTAAGCCATGGCGCCGATGGCCTGCGCCAGGTGGCCGAAGATGCAGTGCTGAACGCCAATTATCTGCTGCGCAGCTTGGAAGATGTGCTGGACGCGCCCTTTGCCGCCTCTGGCCCCTGTATGCATGAAGCTTTGTTTAGCGATAAAGGGCTGGCCGATGGCTTTTCGACGCTTGATATTGCCAAAGGGCTGATTGATGAAGGCTATCATCCGATGACCGTTTATTTCCCGCTGGTGGTGCATGGCGCCATGCTGATCGAACCGACCGAGACGGAAAGCAAAGCTGTGATGGATCAGTTTATTGGGGCGATGCGCAGCGTTGCGGGCCGCGCAAAGGCGGGCGATGTCCTGCTTAAATCCGCACCGCATTTCGCCCCGCGCAGGCGGCTTGATGAAACATTGGCAGCACGCAAGCCGGTGCTGGTCTGGCAGGAGCCGGAGCAAGCCGTGGCGGCGGAGTGAGCGAAAAACCCAGCCCCTTTGTCTTTGACGACAGCGGCGAGGCGAAACGCCATGCCCCTGCGACATTGCGGAACAGGGAGGCAATAACCAAAATCTTGCGCTCTTGCTTGCCCGCCAAAGGCAGGGTGCTGGAGGCGGCGAGCGGCACCGGCGAGCATATCGTCCATTTTGCCGCCGCATTCCCGCATCTGCATTGGCAACCCACTGATCCCGATCCCCTTGCGCTGGTTTCGATACAGGCTTGGGCCGCAGAAGCGGATCTGGCCAATATAGCGGCGCCGCTGGAGTTGGACACAGCGGCACTGAACTGGCCGGTAAAATCGGCCGATGCCCTTATCTGCATCAACATGGTCCATATCGCGCCCATAGAAGCGGCGGCGGGCCTGATGCGCGGAGCAGGACGGATATTGCCGCCGGGCGGGGCGCTTTATCTTTATGGTCCGTTTATCGAGGATGGCGTGCCGCTTGCCGCCAGCAATGCCGAATTTGACCGATCGTTAAAGGCCCGCAATCCGCTTTGGGGCCTGCGCCATGTGGGCGAGGTGAGCGCGATGGCAGCTGAGAATGGCCTGACGCTGGAAAACCGGATCGAAATGCCCGCCAATAATCTCAGCCTGATTTTCATTCGGAATTAACGGTGGATTTCAATTTACCCAACCCGGCTTCGACAAGCTCAGCCTGAGCGCAGGCGGGTCAGCCTGAGTGCAGCGCTAAGCTCAACCTGAGCGCGGTGCAATAAGATGATTTTTCCTATGCGCTCACCCTGAGCCTGTCGAAGGGTGGAAGGCCAACGCTGCCTCATCCGTGACTAAGCGGAACTCTGCAAACCCTGACCCTAAATCAGGTGGCAACCCATTACCCACCCAAAACTTCGCTGGCCTCTATCCACTTCGCTTCGGCGGCGTCGATTTGTTTTTGCACATCACCGCGCAATTGTGACAGCTCGCCCATGGTCCGGTTCGTATAGTCCGCCGCCGCGCTCGCCGGATCGAACATGGCCCGGTCGATTTCGCTGCGCTTTTGGGTCAGCTTTTCCATTTCCGCCTCCACGGCCGACAGTGCCTTGCGAGCCGATTTTTGCGCCTCGCGGGCGGCGGCGGCCAATCGGCGTTCTTCTTTCTTGTCGCGTTTAACGGGCTTTGCCTTGCCATCGCCCTGCGCCTTTTCCGGGCCGGACAGGATGAAATCGGTATAGTCACCCAGTGATCCGGCAAATTCATTCGCTTCGCCGCTATCGACAAGCACCAGCCGGTCTGCTGTCATTTCGATCATATGCCGGTCGTGGCTGACAATCACCACCGCACCTTCATAAGCGTTGAGCGCCTGCACCAAGGCTTCACGGGCATCAACGTCCAGATGGTTGGTTGGCTCGTCAAGGATCAGCATATGGGGCGCATCGCGGGTGATCAGCGCCAGCGCCAGCCGCGCCCGTTCCCCGCCCGACAACCTGCCGACAAGCGTTTCCGCTTTCTGCCCCGAAAAACCAAAGCGGCCAAGCTGCGCCCTGACCGCGCCTGGCGTTGCGCCCTTCATTTCGCGCGTCATATGTTCAAGCGGGGTATCGGACGTGTCCAGTTCCTCCACCTGATACTGGGTGAAATAACCGACGCGCATCTTGCCCGATGCGGCCATGCTGCCTTCCATCGGTGCCAATTGCGCGGCGAGCAAGCGGGCGAGCGTGGTTTGCCATTACCATTGCGGCCCAAAAGCGCAACGCGCTCATCAGGGTCAATACGCAGGTTCAGCCGCTGCAACACTGGCTGACCCGGCGTATAGCCGACCGCCGCCAGATCAAGCGTGACCAGAGGCGGCTTTAGCGCGTCGGGGCTGGGAAAATCAAAGCTGAGCGTGGGATCTTCGACCGCCGCGGCAATCGGCTGCATCCGGGCGAGCGCCTTGGCACGGCTTTGCGCCTGTTTGGCGGTGGATGCGCGGGCGCTGTTGCGGGCGATATAGTCTTGCAGCTTGGCCCGCTGCGCTTCTTGCGCCGCACGCGCTGATTCAAGCTGCGCCAATCGTTCGGCCCGCTGCTTTTCAAAAGCATCATATCCGCCCGCATAAAGCGTTGTTTTTCCGCCTTCCAAATGACAGATATGGTCAGCCACATTGTTGAGCAGGTCGCGCTCATGGCTGATTAGCAGCATGGTCGCACGGGTATTTTTCAGGAAGCTTTCCAACCACAATGTCGCCTCCAGATCCAAATGGTTGGACGGTTCGTCGAGCAGCAATATATCCGGTTCCGAAAAGAGCAGGGCGGCAAGCGCGACGCGCATTTTCCACCCGCCTGAATAGCTATCGAGCGGGCGGCCCTGCATTTCTTCGTCAAAGCCAAGGCCGACCAATATCCGCGCCGCGCGGGCGGGCGCACTATGCGCGTCAATCGCAATCAGCCTTTCGTGAATGTCGGCGATGCGGTGCGGGTCGTCTGTCTGCTCTTCTTCGGCGATCAGCGCGGCGCGTTCGACATCGGCGGCCAGCACTGCATCAAACGGCGTTTGATCGCCCGCCGGAGCCTCCTGCGCGATATAGCCGATCCGTGCGGCTTTTGGCATTTCGATGCTGCCATCATCGGGATCATTCAACCCGGCAACCACTTTCATCAAAGTGGTTTTGCCCGCGCCATTGCGGCCGATAAGCCCGACCCGCGCCCCTGTCGGCAACGCAGCGCTCGCGCGGTCCAATATGGTGCGCCCGCCCAGCCGCACAGTGATTCCCGAAATATTCAGCATGGCACGAGCGCCTAGCCGAGCAGACGCGCCATGGCAATCCGGCATTATCGAGGCTGGCACTGCAGATGAATATATGTATGCTTGCAATGGAGGAGAACGCCATGACCGCAGCGACCATGACCTTGGGAAAATCGCCCTTTCTGACTTTTGATGAATTCATCCGCCATTGGGCAAGCGAGTGCCCGGACAAAACTGCGCTATCCGATGCGGAACGGCGTTGGAGCTATGCCGATCTGGAGCAGCGCACGGCCAAGGTTGCGGCGATTTTGCAAGCCATGGGCCTTGTAAAGGGCGACCGGATTGTCTGGGTGGGAAAGAATAGCGATTTATACTTCACGCTATTCTATGGTGCCGCGCGGATGGGTGTGGTGATGGTGCCGGTGGGATGGCGGCTCGCCCCCGCCGAATGGGCTTTTATCATTAACGATACTGGCGCAAAGGCCGTGTTTACCGGGCGGGGTTTTGACGAAGCCATAGATCCTATTCGCAATGAAATTTCCAATGTGGCTCATATCATTTCGGCGGATAGGGCGGAGCAGATGATCGAGGGTGCCGCGCCCGGCGTTTTTGACCCCGCTGGCCCTGACGACCCTGTGTTGCAACTTTACACCTCTGGCACCACCGGCAATCCAAAGGGTGCGGTGCTGTCCAACCGCAATCTTTTCGCGCTTCGGTTGAACAAGGATAATGATGATATTCCTTATTTGCAGCTTAGCGGGGATGATGTGATATTGGTTGCCATGCCCTGCGCCCATATTGGCGGAACCGGCCTTGGCGTGATGGCGATTGCGGCGGGGCTTCCGGGCCATGTGCTCGATGAATTCACCCCCGATGGGTTTTTCGATGCCGTCGAAAATATTGGTATAACGCGGCTATTCATTGTTCCGGCTGCGCTGCAAATGCTGATCAACCATCCGCGGTGCCGACAAGTGGATTATAGCAGGCTGAAATATATCCTCTATGGCGCCGCACCGATCCCGTTGGAGCTGCTGCGCCAATGTATAGAGGTTTTCGGCACGGAGTTTATTCAGGTTTATGGCATGACCGAAACGACCGGCACGATTATCTGCCTTCCGCCCGAAGACCATGATCCGGCGGGCAATGAACGGATGCGCGCGGCGGGTAAGGCTTTACCGGGCGTTGAACTGAAAATTGCGGACGATAGCGGGAACGAACTGCCGCGCGGCACCGTGGGCGAGCTGATGACACGGTCGTCCAATAACATGGTCGGCTATTGGAACCTGCCCGATGCAACGCGCAGCACAATGGGTGAGGATGGCTGGATCCGTACCGGCGATGCCGCTTATATGGACGATGACGGCTATGTCTTCATCCATGACCGGGTGAAGGATATGATTATAACCGGCGGCGAAAATGTCTATCCGGCGCAGGTTGAAAGCGCGATTTACGGCCATCCCGATATATTGGAAGTCGCGGTGATCGGCATTCCCGACGCGCAATGGGGCGAAGCGGTAAAGGCGGTTTGCGTGCCAAAACCGGGCCATGATATTGACGAAGGCAGCGTAATCGCCTGGACCCGCGAAAGGCTGGCCGGGTTTAAGGTTCCCAAATCGGTGGACATTATCACCGCCCTGCCGCGCAACGCATCGGGTAAGATTTTACGCAAAGACCTGCGTGCGCCCTATTGGAAGGGCTATGACAGACAGGTGAATTGAAGGCCGCAATGAAACGTTGTTCCCGGCCAGCCCCCCCCCCTCGGCCGGCCGGGTGCGAACTCGGTTAACTGTCCGGTGCGCTCACCCTGATTTTGCCCAAAGGGTGTTAGTTTTGGCGGCTAAAGCGCGGCAATCGCCTCCACCACAGCGTTTTTCAGCTCTGGTCGGCAAATAAGCAGATCGGGCAGATAGCTGTCCTTTGCATTATAACGCATCGGCGACCCGTCGATACGGGCGCAATATAGGCCAGCGGATTGTGCCACGGCGACAGGGGCACAATTGTCCCATTCATATTGGCCGCCTGTATGCAGATAAATGTCGGCTTCACCGCGCACAACCGCCATCGCCTTTGCGCCTGCGCTGCCCATAGGGAGCAATTCGGCGCCAAGCGCTTTGGCCACGGCGACCGCTTCGGTCGCTGGGCGGGTGCGGCTGACCAGCATTTTGGGCGGCGTGCCAATTGCCTTGAGCCTTGGCGGAGCAGCGGAGGTCAGTGTCAGGTTAAGACCGGGCAGGGTAACCGCACCCACCGCCGCTTCGCCGCCTATGGCTAAAGCAACATGAACCGCCCAGTCGCTGCGCCCTTCGCTATACTCGCGTGTGCCATCAAGGGGATCGACAATCCACACCCGGTTTACCGAAAGCCTAGCATCGCCGTCCTGTTCTTCCTCACATAAAATGGCATCATCGGGACGGCACTGCGCAGCTCCCGCATCAGCATTTCATTGGCGCGCGCGTCGCCTTCTTTGCCGAGTGCTGTGCCTGCCAAATCGCCGCGACTTTGCAGGGCGAGCAATATCTCGCCCGCTTCGTGCGCCAATCGTTCGGCCAGCCGGACATCCGATTCCTCAATCGTCATGACAGCAGCCTTTCGATGATGGCATCCGCCGCTTCTTCGGCTGACATGGCCATGGTATCAATGCGCAGCTCCGCATTTTCGGGCGCTTCATAGGGGCTATCAATCCCGGTGAAGTTTTTCAACTCACCTGCTCGCGCTTTTTTATAGAGGCCCTTAACATCGCGGCGTTCCGCCTCTGCCAGCGGCGTGTCGATGAAAATTTCGATAAATTCGCCATCCTGCATCATGCCGCGCACCATTTGCCGTTCGGCGCGAAAGGGGGAGATGAAGGCGGTGACAACAATCAAACCGGCATCGGCCATCAGCTTGGCCACTTCCCCTACGCGGCGGATATTTTCGATACGGTCGGCCTCGGTAAAGCCCAAATCCTTGTTAAGGCCGTGTCGGACATTGTCGCCGTCGAGGAGGAAAGTGTGCCGGTTCATCCGGTGCAATTTTTTCTCGACCAGGTTGGCTATTGTCGATTTCCCGGAACCAGAAAGCCCGGTAAACCAGAGCACCGCGGGCCTTTGGTTCTTTAGATTGGCATGGGCCTCACGGCTGATATCGGTCGCTTGCCAATGGACATTTTGCGCCCGGCGCAGCGAAAAATTGAGCATCCCGGCGGCAATTGTTGCGTTGGAGATTTTGTCGATCAGGATGAATCCCCCCAAAGCGCGGGACGTTTCATAGCTTTCAAAGACGATTGGTTTGTCGGTGGTAATCTCCGCAACGCCGATGGCGTTCAGGTCCAAAGTTTTGGCGGCCAAATGCTCCATCGTATTGACATTGATAGTATATTTGGGTTGCTGGACAGTGGCGCTAACCATTTGCGGACCGATTTTCAACAGATAGGCGCGGCCGGGGATCAAATCTTCCTCAGCCATCCAGACAATTTTCGCCTCAAACTGATCGGCCGCTTCGGGCGGATGATCGGCGGCGGCGATGATATCGCCTCTGCTGCAATCGATTTCATCTTCAATGCACAAGGTAACGGATTGACCTGCAACAGCCGTTTTCAGGTCACCGTCCATGGTAACAATGCGGCTGATCCGGCTGCTTTTTCCCGAAGGCAGCACGCGGACCGCATCCCCTTCGCTAACCGTCCCGCTGGCAATCTGCCCTGAAAACCCGCGGAAATCTAGGTTTGGCCGGTTGACCCATTGCACCGCCATGCGAAACGGTTTCGCTGATCCGCATCGGCGTTGATTTCAACGCGCTCCGGACAACGTCTTGCGGTCGACTCGAAGGTCGCTGAAGAGCTGCTCTATCATTCACTGTTCGAACCGCGTGAGCGCGAGGGCGAGTGGATTATTCATGCCGAAAGCGTTGAGCCATGGAGAAGCTCAAGCTATACCCGCGGCCGAGAGGCCGCTGAAGTCGTCCTGCACGCACCTGGTGTTGAGGGCTGGGCCATAGTGCAATGGGGCGATATTCGTACTATTCCGTCCATCGCCGTGCTGGCAAACAGGGAATGGAAACCGCGTTTGAAAATCGAGGAGGCCTGCCCGGGATTGGAGTTCATTGGCGATGTTGGCATACATCGGGCGGACGCGCTTCAGTCGGCGATCGTGTCCGGACCGCCGGTTGAACTACTTGACTGGCTTTCGAGCGAACTCAAGGTGGAAGTTTCCCCGCCCTTACTCATTACTCGCGCCTCGTCCCAAGCGGGACTTCGCCAAGTGCGCAAACTAGACGAGCAGCATTCCATTTATCGCGTGTCCTCGCGAGCATCGCTTTGCCAGGTTTTGGACTTGCACAGTTGGTGTGTCGATATCCGTATCCGGGCCACGTTCAGCGGTGAAGCGTCCCTCGACGAGGTCTGTGCCGTACTAGCGCGCTGTGGGGTGCCGGATGAGTGGCCCGCTAGCGCCTGGCGGCGCCATCAGGTCGAGCTATTAGCGGCGACGGAGTGGGCGCTGTTCGGTTTTTCGCCAAATTACGAAGCGTCCTGCATTGCCGTCATGGCGCGAGATAGGGGTCTCTTGGAGCGTTTGCAGGCATACTGTTTAGCAACGAAGGATCC
>JAAURJ010000088.1 GCA_012032285.1 Sphingomonadales bacterium | reverse complement strand
GGCAACCGGCGGCATGGAATGCAGGTCGAGCAGGATAGCCGCGCCAAAACGCCGCTGCATGGCCTGCAATATCTGCTCAATCTGATGATGATAGGGCCGGTGGACGCTGATAATCCGCGCTTCAATATCATTTTTTGCCATGGCCGTTTCCATATATCGCCCAGCCCCGACAAGCGCCGCGGAATAAGGCCAAGCCCGCCGCGCTGCTTGGCGCTGGGCGGCGGCAATGCGCTGCGATCCCATCCTGTGACCATTTCGCTATCAATATCCCGCTCATCCCGGTTCAGGTCGATCCATGCGCGGGCATATTGGGCCATGATCACCGGCACGCCCGCCGCAATCGCATCGCGCGCCAACAGATCGGAATAACGGTCCTCCAGCTTTAGCAGGCTATCGGCTGGCAGACGCAGATTATCGAGCACCGCAGGCGGATAATCGCGCCCGGCATGGGGAATGGACAAAAGCAAAGGAATAGGCGCATCTGCAATATTATACGCCGCAAAGGGCGCTGCGCCGGACGGGTTTATGCTTCTGGTCATCAATAATACTTAACGCTTTTGACAGAAAATTGCACCTTATGTAGAAAAAAATTAAGCCTCTCGCGCTAAACGATGGGCAAAGAACCGCCAATGGCATTGCCGCCGGTAATACAGGATATGATATGACTCGAATTTTGCTCGCCGAAGATGAACAGGCTATGCGCGAATATCTGGCCCGGGCGCTGGAAAAATCGGGCTATGAAGTGGTCTCTGTTGATCGCGGCACCGAAGCGGCTCCCTTGCTGGAAAATCAGCATTTCGACTTGCTGTTAACCGATATTGTGATGCCTGAAATGGACGGGATCGAACTGGCCCGCCATTGCAGCAAGGTGTCGCCAAAGACGCAGGTAATGTTCATCACCGGCTTTTCGGGTGTGGTGCTGCGTGCTGGCGAAAGCGTGCCCAACGCCAAAATCCTGTCCAAACCCTTTCACCTGAAAGATCTTGTGTTGGAGGTCGAGCGGATATTTGCCCCCGAAAGCGCCAGCGGATTGAATTGATACTTGCCCAGAATCGCAAGCCTCGCTAGAGGGGCCGGATAGTGGACGTATAGCTCAGCGGTAGAGCACTGCATTGACATTGCAGGGGTCGCAAGTTCAAACCTTGCTACGTCCACCATTTTCCTGCCTGCGCTATCCCAAATTATGCTGGCCCTTCGCCATGCGGCTTGATAGTCCTTTGGCCTATGAACCTCTCTGACCTGCTGCGCACATTCGCGCCCGCCGCCAAACATCAAAGCATCGCCATCCCGCCCAGTTGGCATCAGGGCCGTACCTGCTATGGCGGATTGAGCACTGCGCTCGCTTATCAGGCAGCGTTGCTGAGCGAGGAAGGACTGCCACCGCTGCAATCAGCGCAGGTCGCCTTTGCCGGGCCATTGGCGGGCAATGTGGAGATAGCGGCAAAGACGCTGCGCCGCGGCCGCAACACCGCCTTCATCCGCGCGGAGATAAGCAGCGGCGATGATGTCTGTTTGTCCGGCACCTTCATCTTCATGAACCGGCGGGCCAGCCATTTGGATTATGAAGGGCTGGAGCGCCCGGACTTCCCCCCGCCCCCCGCCGCAGCGGATATACGCAGCGGTCCGGCGGAGTTTTTCACCGGTCATTTGCAATATCCCAATAAGCGGTTGGAGCTGGGCATGGCGACAAACCGCCTCGCCAATTGGCACCGCATTACCGAACGTGACGGGCTGGACGCTATGGCGCAGCTGATTTGCATTGGCGATGCCCTGCCGCCGTCGGCCATGGGGCTTATGACCGAAAAAGGCATGGTCAGCTCCATGAACTGGCAAATCAATATGCTAACCGACGCGCCTGCAACCGAAGGAGGTTGGTGGTATCTGACCAGCGAAACCCACCATGCCGCGCACGGCGCGAGCAGCCAATATATGAGCGTATGGAACAGCCAGGGCAAAGCAGTGATGACCGGAATGCAATCGGTCGCAATCTTCTGCTAAGTTTACAAAGTTTACACCAAGGAAGGCTTTTATTCCGCCAATTCAGGCCGAATATGTAGGAATAATCCTACAGGCCCATGTGCCAAAAGATCAAAGCTCCGCCAACCGGACCTGCAATCCGTCCTTGGCCAGCGGCATCGGCCAGGCTTGCCATTTGGGTGCATAGCCCGGCTCCAGCTCGATCCGCCTGCTGGTCAGCAAATGGTGCATGAAAATCTTCATCTGCAGATAAGCGAAGTGAAGGCCAAGGCACATATGGGCGCCGCCGCCAAAGGGAACAAAGGCATAGCGGTGCCGTGCTTTGGTCAATTCCGGCGTGTGGCGCATGGGATCAAATTTGTGCGGATCTTCCCAATATTCCTCCATCGTATGGACAAATCCGGGCGAGCTGCTGACCCCTGTTCCGGCGGGAATTTTATAACCCAGAAATTCAAAGTCGCGCAGCGCCCGGCGCGGTATCGACGGCACCGGCGATGCAAGGCGCAGCACCTCTTTGAAAAAATATTCGGTGAGGATAAAATCGGCGGTCATATCCTGTGTGATGTCTGTGCCTGCGGGCGCGATAGACAGGCATTCATCACGCAAACGATCCTGCCATTCGGGATATTGGCCAAGATACCAGACCATAGAGGTCAGCGATGATGTGATCGTATCATGCGCCGCCATCATCAGGAAATTGATGTGATCAATCAGTTCCCCGTCGGTCATAAATTCGCCGTCCTCCCGCTTGGCGCGGCAAAACTGGCTGAACATATCCTGCCGGTTTTCATTATTCCGGCGTTCCTCAATCTGCGGACCGAAATAGTGGATCAGATATTCGCGCCCCTGCACCCCTTTACGCATTTTGGTAAAAGGCAGCGGTGTGCGCACCGCGCCGATTGACGCCTGCACCATATCGACAAAGGCATGGTTGATCCGGTCGGCCTCATCATCCAGCGGGATACCCAAAAAGCTATGCGCGGCCACATCAAGCGTCAATTGCTTGATTGCCGGCTGGAATAGCATATCGCCTTTCCATTGTTTGATCTGGTCCGCCAATATCCGGTTCATATCGATGGCATAGGCGCGCATCGGTTCGGGTTTGAACGCAATGCCCAATGCCCGCCGGTCCAGCCGGTGATGTTCGAAATCCATCAACATCAATCCGCGCGGAAATAACAGGTTGAGCACCGGCCCCCATCCCTGTTCGGAAGAAAACAGCTTGTCGCGGTCAAACAGCATCAGCTCATTGGCCTCGGCGCCAACCAATACCACGCCTGGGTTGCCGAAACTATTGATCTTAAACACCTTGCCATAGGTTTGGAACATATGCTTGCCATAAGCTGGCGGGTCTTTCAGCACGCGCAGCGTCGTGCCAATTACAGGCGGGCCTATCTCTCCTGGAATATGCTCCAGATCAGCAAGTTTCGCGCGCGGCACCCAATGCGGGTTGGCGGCTTCACTATGGGCATAGGTCATGATCAGGCTCCTGATTTAATCACGCGATTAAAAAGCTTACTGCCATCAATGTCAATATGGCACAAGCGTTGAAATCAACTTTGCTGAACAACAGGCAACAACTATGTTCACCTGCAATTCAACTGATGCTGCATAATTATGTAAATAAGATAAATTGTGCTTGTGAGTCGGCAAAGCGAATCCGGGTAGGGCACAAATAGAAGGGGCAGGATCATGAAAAAAGCATTGGGTAAAATGAACCGCAAGGCCGCACTGCATTTGGCAGCGGTCACCGGAATCGGGATTAGCTTGTCGGGCTGTGCCTATACAATTGGTGAAGGCGGCTATTATAATGACGGCTATGCCGCCAATGAATGCGATCCTTATTATGACTTCGATTCCTATTATGGATGCGATTATGGCTATGGCTTTGTAAATATCGGTTTTGGTGGCGGATGGTATAATGATTATTACTATCCCGGACATGGATTATATCTGTTTGACACTTATGGCCGCCGTTATGCCATGCACGACAATTACCGGAATTATTGGGGCCAAAGGCGCTATAACTGGTATCGTGAAAATTATAACAACCGGCGCGGGCATGATGGGGATCGGCGCGGTTATGGCCGCAGCAGACATAATGGCGACCGCGATGGTTATGACAGGATAAGCTGGCCAGAGCGCGGCGGCGGCTGACGTCGCCGGATGCGCTTGATCGGGCAGAGATGGTGCGGCTGCTGCGGGGATTGGGCGGTGGACCGTCCTCCTGCCCGAACCGGGCCGCTCAAGGTCGTCATCGTGGGCAGCGCGGATACCAATCTGCTGGCAATTGCGGCGGAAGCGGTCTCGGACCTTGGGCCCCGGCGCGATACACCGTTCTGGATCGCTGCCGGACGCCGCTGGTCCTGTGCGAGGCGTTCGCGCTGCAGCATGGTCTGGAGGTCGAGACCTGGCCGTTCGACATGGACGCGCCCGAAGGTGCGTTCC
>JAAURJ010000049.1 GCA_012032285.1 Sphingomonadales bacterium | reverse complement strand
ACATCGCTCCATTGCCGTTTCCAGCCTTTACCTCAGCCGATAACTCGGCGAGAATATATAATTTGAAGGTGGAACCGATGGCAAATTGCTGGTCGGCGTTATGGGCAGCGATAATCTGTCCCGACGCGCCGTCGTTCAGTTTTTCAACGAGGAAGGCCGAAGCACCCGGCAATGCTGCAAAATCGGCTTTGATCTTGTCAAAGCTGTCATCCTTGCTGGCAAAATCGTTCGCTAATAAACCGCGCACTTTATAGGGTTTGTTCACGTCGACATTGATGTTGAACGTGCCAATCGCCTTTTCAAACTCCACCTGAAAAATGGCCGAATCGGGGGAGGTTTTCTTGATCTCTATAACCCGTAATGGCTGCCCATATTGGGCGATAATGCTCGATGATAATTGCGCAAGCTGCGCCGGGGGAACGGCGGCCAGAAATTGCTCCGAAAAATAATCCTCCGGTTTATATTCACCTTTCAACACAGGGATAATCTGCGGAATGCGGATGTCGAGCGCCGCGCTTTCGGTCTTTCCTGAAGGCGCCGTTTGGGCGGGCGCGGGCTTGTTATCCACGCTGGCGCTGGCGGGCGGGGTAACCGTGGCACAGGCGGAAAGGCCAAGCATTGCCGCTGCCAAAATAATATACTTCATCGCTGCGTTCCTCTTTTCATCCACCTATTGTCATAGCTTAGGCATCAATGGCATTTTCATCAAGCTGTGCAGCATTATCCTGAATAAAATTAAAGCGATGTTCCGGGTTTTTACCCATTAACCGGTCGACCAAATCATTCACGCTGGCCCGTTCTTCATATTCGCGGGGCAGGGTGATGCGGATCAGCGAGCGGCTGGCTGGGTCCATGGTTGTTTCGCGCAGCTGCGACGGGTTCATTTCACCCAGCCCCTTAAAACGGCCGACATCGACATTCTTGCCCTTAAAAACAGTCGCTTCCAATTCGGCCCGGTGGGCATCGTCGTTGGCATAGACGCTTTTCGAACCATGGGTCAGCCGGTAAAGCGGCGGCCGCGCCAGATAAAGATGCCCTTCCTTCACAATATCGGGCATTTCCTGAAAAAAGAAGGTCATCAGCAAGGTGGCGATATGCGCCCCGTCGACATCGGCGTCGGTCATAATGATCACCCGGTCATAACGCAGCGCTTCGGGATTACATTCTTTGCCGCTGCCACAACCCAGCGCGAGCAAAAGGTCACCAATCTCGCTATTGGCCCGAATTTTCTCTTTGGTGGCGGAGGCGACGTTAAGGATTTTGCCGCGGATTGGTAATATGGCCTGCGTCTTGCGGTTGCGGGCCTGTTTTGCGCTGCCGCCTGCGCTGTCACCTTCGACAATGAACAATTCCGTGCCCTGGCTGCTATCGCCCGAACAGTCGGTAAGCTTTCCAGGAAGGCGCAGTTTACGAGCGCTGGTCGCGGTTTTGCGCTTCACCTCGCGCTCTGCTTTGCGGCGTAGGCGGTCATCTACTTTTTCCAAGATGAAGCTGATTAGGGCTTTTCCGCGCTCCATATTATCGGCAAGGAAATGGTCAAAATGGTCGCGCACCGCATTTTCGACAAAACGCGCGGCCTCAGGCGAAGTCAGCCGGTCTTTGGTCTGGCTTTGAAATTGGGGATTGCGGATGAATACCGACAGCATCAATTCGGATTCATTGAAAATATCATCGGCGGTAATCTGGGCCGCTTTTTTGTTGCCGACCAATTCGCCAAACGCCCGCAACCCTTTTGTTAGCGCGGCGCGGACCCCTGCTTCATGAGTGCCGCCCGCTGGCGTCGGGATGGTATTGCTAATACCAGCTATAACTGCCATCGGAATATAACGGCCAGCTGATCGCCCATTCGACGCGGCCCTGATCGTCTGGAAATTCCTGCGTCCCGCTGAAAAAATCAGCGGTAGCGCAGGCGCGTCCTGCAAGCTGCTCTTTCAAATGATCGGACAGGCCGCCGGGAAATTGGAACACCGCCTCTTGCGGCACATCCTCACCGGCGAGATCCGCGTCGCATCGCCAGCGTATCTCTACTCCTGCATAAAGATACGCCTTTGACCGGGCGAGTTTAAAAAGCCGCGCCGGTTTGAATTTTGCGCCTTCTCCGAAAATTTCGGCATCAGGGGTAAAGGATATTGTGGTGCCGCGCCGGTTTGGGGTTGGTCCTAAATCTTCAAGGCCGCTGGTTGCGTGGCCCTTGGCAAAGCTTTGGCGGTAGAGCTGCTTGCCGCGGGCGACCTCGACCACTGTATCTGCGGACAGCGCATTGACCACCGAAACACCCACGCCGTGCAGGCGCCCGACGTCGCATAGGCTTTGCCTTCAAATTTACCGCCCGAATGCAATGTGGTCAAAATGACTTCCAGTGCAGACTTGCCGGGATATTTGGGATCGGATCAACCGGTATTCCGCGGCCATTATCTGTTATGGTCAGCCGATTTCCATGGGAAAGATACACTTCAATACGGTTGGCATGACCAGCCACTGCTTCGTCCATACTATTGTCGAGTACTTCGGAGGCGAGATGGTGCAGCGCCCGTTCATCGGTACCGCCAATATACATACCCGGTCGCCGCCTGACAGGCTCCAGTCCTTCGAGCACCTCAATTTGGGAGGCGTCATATTCCTTGGAAGCCGCAGTGGCAGCAGCGCCGCCGCCAAAAAGATCATCGCTCATGGTTGCAGCTATAGAGGCCACAGACTCAGCGATGCAAGCGGCTATCGGCACTTATCCACGAATATTTAGGATTGGGACGGGTGCGGCTTTTCTTATCTGACGCGCGGACCGCCAAAGGGCATGGGTGGGGGTGGGCGGCGAACACCGCGCGGCAATTGCGCCTGATAAGCACGGCCGCAATGTTCGACGCAATACGGAAAACCGGGGTTTACCGCTTCACCGCAAAAATGGAAATCGGCTTCGCCTGGATGGTTGATTGGCCAACGACAAATTTTTTCATTAAGTTCCAAAAGCGAGGTCTTGTTCGCCATTTCCGGGCTAGGTTTAGCCGGAACCAAGCGGCGCGGCGGAGCGGGCGGGATCGGTGCCTGCTGATCACCGGGGCCTTGGCGCATGAAGCCGCCGGGGCCAATCGAAACCACTTTGGGCATATTTGCCGTAGGCTGCGCCGGGGCGGAGGCGATAGAAGATGGAATAGATGTTGTCGGCGCAGCAGCACGCGGCACAATAGGCGCCGCCGAAGCAGCCTTTGCCTTTGGCGGGGCTTTGAGAGCAGCCTTTTTGACAGGCGCTTTTTTCTTTTTCGAATCGCCTGATTTTACAGGCGATGGCCGTGACTTCAGGCCCAACCGGTGCGCTTTGCCGATAACAGCATTGCGTGAAACACCGCCCAATTCCTCGGCAATCTGGCTTGCTGTAAGCCCTTTTTCCCAAAGGTTTTTGAGTTGGTCGATCCGTTCGTCGGTCCAAGCCATGAAATGCTCCGTTCGAATAATTTGATACAGGCACAAATGCGCCTTGCGATATATTTGCCAAGCCGATAGTCGATATTGCAATGACTATCCACCCAAAAACCGAAAATGACACTACACACCCTATTCAAAATGGGAATGAAGGGGCAAATATGCAACTCCCCGTCTTTGGGCAGGCGACAATGGGGGTGAATTGGATCGGACTGCGCACGCTTTATATGAAGGAAGTGCGCCGGTTTATGAAAGTTCAGCTGCAAACCGTTTGGGGGCCTGCGTTAACAACATTATTATTTCTGGCTATTTTTTCTCTGGCTTTGGGCAGGGGCAACCGGACTGAACTTGGCGTTGCATTTGCGGATTTTTTGGCTCCTGGCTTGATTGTCATGGGAATGGTGCAGAATAGCTTTGCCAATAGCAGCTTTTCCTTACTGGTTGGTAAGGTTCAGGGGACCATTGTGGATTATCTAATGCCGCCGCTATCCAACGGTGAGTTAATGGCGGCGATGGTGGGTGCCGCGGTGACCCGTGCATTCATGGTGGGCGGGGCGGTCTGGATTGCGATGGCGTTATGGCCGGGTGTGTCGGTGATGCCAAAGGCGCTACCTATAGCGCTGCTATTCGGGTTTCTGGGATCGGCGCTCGTTGCTTTATTCGGGATATTGACGTCGATCTGGGCGGAGAAATTTGATCATGCGGCGGCGGTGACCAATTTTATTATTGCGCCGCTCGCGCTTTTATCGGGCACTTTTTATGCAATTGACCGGCTATCTCCTACCTTTCAAACGATCAGCCACGCCAACCCGTTCTTCTATATAATATCCGGTTTCCGTTATGGTTTTTTGGGGCATAGCGATTCCAATATATGGTTGGGGATGTCGGTATTGGCGCTGCTTAACCTTGTCCTTGCCTTCATTGTTTACCGTGTGCTGTGCAGCGGGTGGAAACTGCGGAATTGATTATCGCGGTGCCCAAGTTTGTGACTGGCAAAAGGTCCGATACAGCCCTTTACGATCAAATTGCCGCTTTTGCCCTTATACATAACAGAACGATAGGTTTTGCCGGTTTTCGGATCATAGATGGTGCCGCGCCATTGCTGACCATCGGCTTTGAATCCGGTTAAAAAAGCAGTCCCCAAAAGTTTGCGGTCGCGCAGCGCTTTATTGGGATTATTGACGTCTTTTTGCCCGGCGCCGCCCGGCGGGGTTACCAGATATTGCGATAATTTTCCGCAAATGGTCGATCCGCATTGGCCAATACTTACCACCGCGTCCTTATCCTGCGTTACCCATTGGCCGTTCACAGAAGCAGGCGCTGCATGGGCGGCAGTGGCGCTGCCCAAAACCAGCAAAGAGAATGGGATATGACGGATTTGACGAATTGACATTGCTTTCTCCTTTTACCCTTATTCGTTTCTTCCATGACATAGGTTACACGCCGCGCCAATTGCTTAATGGCCGCGACATGATTACAGGATGAATGATGCAGGAGGTTATTCTTTACGATTATCCCAATTCAACCGCAGCTTTACGGGTGCGTTTGGTGTTGAAGTTGAAACATATTGCTTATTCCACCATCATCACCAATTTGGTGGAAAAGGAACAATCTGCGTCCGAATTTCTTGCCCGTAATCCCCAAGGTTTGGTGCCGATTTTGTCGATTGACGGGTATGATCTGGGGCAAAGTCTGGCGATCATTGATTATCTGGACGCGAAATTTCCGGATCCGCCCATGGTATCAAAAGACCCGGCGCAGCGGGCAAAGACGCTGGCGCAGGCTCTTACTATCGCCGCGGATGTCCATCCCATCAATAATTTGCGTGTCTGGCAATATCTGAAAGACCCGTTTGGCCACGATATGGATGAAGTGGTGCAATGGATGCATCATTGGATGCGGCTGGGATTTGAGGCTTTAGAGGCACAGGCACCAGAAGGTGCCCTATTTGGCGGGGATAGCCCCAATTTGGCTGACATCTGTTTTTTGCGCAAATGCATAATGCCAATCGGTGGAAATTGCCGATGGATGCCTTTCCAAAGTTGCGGTCAATTGAAGAGCGGATGAAAGCTATTCCGGAGGTCGCCGCCGCGCATCCCGATTTGGTGAAGGCGGATTGATAGGAGAAAAGCGATGAAGGTGGAAGGCGGATGTTACTGTAAAGCGGTGCGCTACAAGGCGGAAGGGGAGCCGATCATGAAGGCGGAATGTTTCTGCCGTGAATGCCAATATATTACTGGCGGTGGTAACCTTCTGGTCATGGCAATGCCGGCGGCAGGCTTCGAACTGACCAAAGGGGAGGTCAAGAATTTTACTCGCAGCGACCTTGATCATGCCGTCACGCGTCAATTCTGCGAAAATTGTGGGACGCATCTTTTTACCCGCGCACCTGGTTTTGATGCGGTAATTATCAAAGTCGGCAGTATGGATGACCCCTCGCTATATGGTAAGGCGGACAGCGCCAATTTTGTCTGCGACGCGCAAACCTATCACCGGTTGCCCGATGATATACCGACTTTTCAAAAATGGATGCGGGATTGAGCATAGGTAAAGAATAGATGCATAAAACCGGGTCTTTTGCTGCGGCTTCTTTAATTGCCTTTGCCATGCTTGCCGCTCCTGTCCGGGCGCAAGATTCAGCGGAACAAGAGGCGGAAGAATTTGGCGAACGTATTTTGCTAAGCCACAATGGGCCGCGCGATTATATCGTTGTTGAAGGCGGCGTATTGGCAAAGCCGCTATCGGACCAGGCCGATCCTGTGCGCTACATTATGGAGGTCGATCAGGGCACTGGACAGCGTGTTGAAAATATCGTGCGCGATATTCCGGGTTTTCAGCAATTCCGGCGCAGCGACGCGCGCTCTGCCAACCCAACAAGCCAAGGGCTTACATCGAGGGGGTTGGGCGGCAATGCCGCAAGCAGGTCGCTGCTTATCCTTGATGGCATACCCCAAGCCGATCCGTTTGGCGGATGGGTGAACTGGACGGCTTTCGACGCATTATATCTAAAGGGTATGCGGATCATTGACGGCGGAGGTAGCGGCGCCGATGGCCCCGGTGCGCTGGCGGGAACAATCCAGATATCCACGCGGCGCGGAGCCAGTAACGTCGCTCTGGCATATGGATCGCGCAACAGCGTGGACGCAGATGCCCATCTAAGTCTGGATGCAGGTGATGGCGCAATTACCTTAACCGGTAATTACAGCAGGGGGGATGGATTTGTTCCAATAATTGCCGGACAAAGAGGCCCTGTTGATGAAGCTGCGGGATATCAAAGCTTTGGTATTGGGGGGCGTTTTGTTCTTTATACAGAAGAAGCCGGGCGCATCGAAGCAGCGATCCGCGCGTTTGACGATCAGCGGTCAAGAGGTTTCCCGTTCTCAGACAATAGCAACAGCGGCGTGGATGCCAGCATAAGGGTGCTTCCCGAGCTGGGCGGTATGCCGTCGATGCTGCTGGCTTATGCGCAGTTGAGAGAGTTTTCGTCGCAGTTCGGGGCAATATCAGCTGGCAGAACAGCCGTAACCCCCGCTCTTGACCAGTTTGATGTACCCTCCACAGGAATTGGCGCACGGTTTGAAATCCGCCCTATCGAGGGCGGTTTATATAATGATCGCGAGCTTCGCCTTGGGCTAGACTGGAGGCGCACAAGCGGCAAAACTCATGAAAATTCGGTTTTTGTCGCTGGTTTGCCGACGCGCAGCCGGGATGCAGGCGGGACCAGCGAAACGATAGGCGGATATGCCGAATTGTCCGCCCGTATGGACCAGATTAGTATCGCGCTTTCTGGCCGGGTGGATCGCTGGACGATTACTGACGGTCGGCGCTTGGAAACCAATATTGGCGGCAGTGTGCGTTCGGATGATCGTTTTCCGGATCGCAGCGGTTGGGAATGGACCGGCCGGATGGCGGCAAGTTGGTGGTTTGCTGATTTGTTTGAGGGTAAGCTGGCGGTCTATCATGGTTGGCGGCTGCCGACTTTGAACGAGCTTTACCGCCCGTTTCGCGTCGGTACAGACGCTACGGCGGCGAATGAAACGCTGTCGCCGGAACGGTTGAACGGCGGTCAGTTGAAATTTGAAAGCAACCTGGACAAGGCCGACATCCATCTGACCTTTTTTTACAATCATTTAAAAGGTGCGATTGGCAATGTGACAATAGGGCAGGGGCCGGGCCTGTTTCCCGGTGTCGGTTTTGTTGGATCAGGCGGCGTATATCGCCAGCGGCAGAATCTGGATGCGATCCGATCGAAAGGCGTGGAACTGGATGCAAGCTTTGATCTGTCCCAATCGCTTCAGCTGCAATTGGGCTATGCCTATACCGATGCCAAGGTGAAAGCATCGGGCGTAGCGGCGCTATTGGATGGCCTCCGCCCGGCGCAGGTGCCGCAGCATTCGGCACGCGCCGGGATAAACGGGACATTCGATAAATTTTCGGCAGGCGCAACGCTGCGCTATTTGGGTTCGCAGTTTGAAGATGACGCAAACAGCCGACTTTTGAAAGATTCAATGACTGCCGATTTCGGACTGGGCTATGATGTGTCCGATAATCTGCAAGTGCAGCTTCGCGCAGAGAATCTTTTTGACGTGCAGGTTCAGGCAGCTATTTCCGGCACAGGCGTGATCGAACGGGCTTATCCCCGCACGCTGTGGCTTGGCCTTCGGTGGAAAGCGGATTAAGAGGGGCTATGGCCAAGAAGACATTAAAGCTCGCGGACTTTCTGCCTTATCAATTGTCGATCACCTCAAATGCGGTTAGCGACCTGATCGCGCGAAGCTATCGCACCCGATTTGGCCTGCGCATTGCCGAATGGCGGGTGATGGCGGTGCTGGGCGAATGTGAAAGCGCAACGCAGCGCGAGTTGGTGCTGGCAACAGCGATGGATAAGGTGAGCGTAAACCGCGCTTCCAAGATATTGGCCGACCGCGGACTTATATGCCGCGTTCCCAATAGCGCCGATGGCCGATCACACCATCTGGCGCTAACCAAAGCGGGACGGGCGCTTTATGACGAAATCGTGCCCGAAGCGCTCCTTATCGAAACCCATTTGGAACAATATCTGGGTCAGAAGGATGCAAAACTATTATCGGATATCCTCACAAAACTAAGGCAAAGGGCAAATGAGCTGAAGCTGTAATACGGCCTTGCAAATTTAGTTTCATTTGATACTATATTGCTGATCCAAAGGTTTGGTCCAGCATATCTGGCCATTCCTCCAATAGATTTGCAGGAGCGTGCCATGACAGACTTGTTTGAAAATCCGCTCGGCCTTGACGGGTTTGAGTTTATTGAATTTTGTGCGCCCGAAAAAAATAGGCTTGAACCGGTTTTCTCCGCCATGGGATTTTCACATATCGCCCGGCACCGATCCAAAGATGTGGATCTTTGGCGGCAGGGGGAGATTAACCTGATCGCCAATTATGAACCGCGCAGTCATGCGGCCTATTTTGGTGCGGAGCATGGGCCATCGGCGTGCGGAATGGCGTTTCGGGTCAAGGATGCGGCGAAAGCTTATGCTGAGGCAATTGAGCGTGGTGCAGAACCAGTTGAAGCCAAAACCGGCGTCATGGAACTGCGTATTCCGGCGATACGCGGTATTGGCGGGGCACTTATCTATCTGGTTGACCGCTATGCGACGCTGGATAATCCCGATGCCCTTTCCATATATGATATTGATTTCGAATATCTTTCTGACACGGATCATCATCCTGTAGGCGCAGGATTTAAGCTTATCGATCATCTGACCCATAATGTTTATGGCGGCCGGATGGATTATTGGGCGGCTTTTTATGAGCGTATCTTTAACTTCCGTGAAATCCGCTATTTTGATATAAAGGGTGAGTATACCGGTTTGACATCGCGTGCGATGACCGCGCCCGATGGCAAAATCCGTATCCCACTAAATGAAGAGGGCAAGGCGGGCGGCGGACAGATTGAGGAATTTCTGCGTGCCTATAATGGAGAGGGGATACAGCATATTGCCTTTATTTGCGATGACCTGATAGCTTGTTGGGACCGGTTAAAAGCGATGGGAACCCCCTTTATGTCCGCGCCGCCCGCCACCTATTATCAAATGTTGGACGAGCGCCTTCCCGGCCATGGCGAGCCGGTGGCTGATCTGCAAAAGCGGGGAATATTGCTCGATGGTTCTACAAAGGACGGTGATCCGCGCCTGTTGCTCCAGATATTTTCCGAAACCCAAATCGGGCCAGTATTTTTTGAATTTATCCAGCGCAAAAAGGACGAAGGATTTGGCGAGGGCAATTTCAAGGCGCTGTTCGAAAGTATTGAACGTGACCAAATTGCACGCGGCGTATTGCAAACGGAGGGCACCGAATGATTGTGCCCTTTACCCTTAGCCGGATCCATCATGTTGCTTATAGATGTAAGGATGCCAAGGAAACAGCGGACTGGTATCATGACAATCTGGGCATGATATTTACCACTGCCTTTAGCGAGGATCATGTACCATCAACCGGGGCCTATGATCCCTATATGCATATTTTCCTCGATTGTGGCGGCGGTAATATTGTCGCTTTTTTTGAATTGCCGGAGCAACCGGAAATGGGCCGCGATCCTAATACGCCCACATGGGTGCAGCATATCGCCTTTGAAGTAACAGATATTGACGCGCTTTTAGCGGCAAAAACGCATTTGGAGGGGCAGGGGATTGATGTCCTTGGTCCGACGCATCACGGTATTTTCAAATCAATCTATTTTTTCGATCCTAATGGGCACAGGCTGGAGCTGGCCTGCAATATCGGCACGGCGGATCAATATGCCGAACTGCGCCGCGTTGCGCCTTTGATGCTGGATGAATGGAGCAAGACAAAAAAAAGCGCCG
Organism: Sphingomonadales bacterium; assembly: GCA_012032285.1. Classification (GTDB taxonomy): domain Bacteria; phylum Pseudomonadota; class Alphaproteobacteria; order Sphingomonadales; family Sphingomonadaceae; genus Sphingorhabdus_B. Next base: position 9,563 of record JAAURJ010000049.1, on the reverse strand, counting down.
CGCCATGCCGATTGGCTGCACGCGCCTGAATAATGTTATTTGCCCTTTGCCTTTTCGGTGCGAAGCTCAGTGAAATATTCGCTTTCAATAGATGGTGTTCCAGTTTTGGCAGTCGCTTCTTTTGGGATATCTGCCTCAATCGCGGCTAGCCACGCTTTGCTATTGGCACCGAATGAAAGCTGCGGCTCTGATGGGGTCAGTTCAAATTCGGCTTCCCACCCGCCGACTATTTTTGCATATCGGATGCAATATCTTCTAACTTACGGGGTGTGCGCAGACCATGATTGACCAGCGCATCTCCGAAAAAGGTCCAGTCATTGCCCGGCGCACAGCCAAAGGACGTGCGCACCGCAGAAGCGGCGGTGATTATAATGCTGTTGTCGCTGGCCAATTGCGGGATAAATTCCCCCGAATAACAGGCGGAAATCATAATGAGCCGCCGCTCTATGCCCAGATCTTTGAGCATTTTGCCCATGCGGCGTGGCGCGATCATACCAAATCCCTGCCGCCCGTCTTGATAGACTATGCCGATTTTTGGGGAACCATGACTGGTTGTATAAAGGATTAAGACATCTTCGGCCTTGTCCATTTTTTGCGCAATAGCGGCAAGGGCAATCTGAATATTGGCGGGCGAGCCTTGCGCCGCACTCGATTTGGAATTGGTGGTCAGCAATATCGTGCGCCCGCCTGCATTATAGCGCCGGGTCAGCACTTTAACCGTTTCTTCGGACTCCGTCTGAAAAACCGGATCGCCGTCTAGCCCGGCTACCAATATATAAGCGTCCACCTTGCCGGGGTTTTGCGGCGCGAGCGCGGCGATGGTGCTGCTCAGCCGTTGATGCTGGTCCAAATACCATTCCGCTGGACGGCCTTGCTCGCTGGTCACGCCTTTATCGGCGGCGACAAGATCTTCCATATCGGGACCAGTCGCAGCCGTAAGCGGCGCTGTAGCCAGAAAAATGACCATACCGAACAATTTATACACTATATTCAGCCCCCAATAAAATCCGGTAATCGTCACAATATCCTCACTCATAGTCTAAGCAACGTTGATCCTGCGGTCAATTGCGCCCATGCTGACCATAACCATAAATAGGGAAGGGAATGAAATGAAATTAGCATCGCTGAAATCTGGCCGCGATGGCAGACTTGTGGTTGTATCTGATGATTTGGCCTGGTGTGCCGATGCAGCGCATATCGCCCCGAAATTACAGGCGGCACTGGATGACTGGGATCATATTTCCCCTATGCTACAGGCGCTTGCCACCGATTTGGCTCATGATGCCATTCCCAAGGAACGGTTTCATGAACGTGAAGCTGCGGCCCCATTGCCAAGGGCTTATCAATGGGCCGATGGTTCGGCCTATGTTAATCATGTCGCGCTTGTGCGACAGGCACGCGGTGCGGAGCTGCCCGACAGTTTCTGGCACGACCCGCTGATGTATCAAGGCGGATCGGATGAATTTTTGGGGCCTAGGGATGAAATAAAGCTGACCGATGAAAGCTGGGGCTGTGATTTGGAGGCTGAGATTGTCGTGGTAACCGGCGATGTGCCGCAAGGTGTGTCAGCTGAAGATGCGTTGGGCTATATCCGTCTGGTCGGGTTGGTCAATGATGTGTCGCTTCGCAATTTAATTCCCGATGAAATGGCCAAAGGGTTCGGCTTTGTCCAATCCAAACCGGCAAGCGCTTTGTCGCCGGTTTTTGTAACGCCCGAAAGCCTTGGCGCATTCTGGCAAGCGGGCAAATTGCACCGGACTTTGATGGTGGATTTGAACGGTGCGGCCTTTGGCCGGGCGGTGGCGTCGGATGATTGCACCTTTGATTTCGGGGTGTTGATCTCGCATCTGGCCAAAACGCGCAATATCGGCGCAGGTTCCATCATCGGATCAGGCACCGTTTCTAACCGCGATGCAGATGGCGGCCCCGGCAAACCGGTTGCAGAAGGCGGTCTTGGCTATAGCTGCATTGCCGAAATCCGGATGATTGAGAAAATTCAGAGCGGGGAGATGAAAACCCCGTTCCTAAAACATGGGGATACCGTGCGTATAGAGGTGCGTGACGACGCCGGACACAGCATTTTCGGTGCGATTGAACAGCGTGTATTCAATCCAAGCTAACAAAGCTGTCCATAACCCGCTTGCTGCCAGCGGTTTCAAATTCGATGTCGAGTTTATTACCTTCAATGTCGATAATCTCGCCATAGCCGAATTTTGGTGAAAGACGCGCATTCCGATGGCAAGGTCACTGCGCGGTTTGGCCGCGAAGCTGGCGGCGCTGCGGGTGTTTTCTTTAATCCGCTGCGGCACAGGGTTGAACCCGCCAGAGACAGCCGCGCGTTGCCAGCCGGGGCCGCGCTGGCCCGCTCGGGTGGCGTTTGCGGCGGCCAGATGGGCAAAAGGATCGCCTTGCTCGCTCCAATTGGCCCGCCATAATGAGGCCCCGCCGCTCATGCTGTCCTGAGTCTCTATATGGTCGGTGGGCAGTTCGGCTATAAAACGGCTGGGGATGCTGCTGGTCCATTGGCCATAGATGCGGCGGTTGGCCGCGTGCAATATGGTGCAACGTTCGCGCGCGCGGGTAATGGCAACATAAGCGAGCCGGCGTTCCTCCTCTAGGCTTGCCAGGCCGCCTTCATCCAAAGAGCGCTGCGAGGGGAAAAGACCTTCCTCCCATCCCACGCAAAAGACATTTTTATATTCAAGCCCCTTGGCCGCGTGGATGGTCATTATAGTTATTTGGTCACCGCCTTGCTGCGATTCATTGTCCATGACCAGGCTAACATGCTCCAAAAATTCACCCAATGTGCCATAATCTTCCATCGCGCGGCTAAGTTCATTCAGGTTTTCGAGCCGCCCCGACGCCTCAACGCTGCGTTCGGCTTGCAAGACGGCGGTATAGCCGCTTTCATCCAGCACCTGACGGATCAGGTCGGCGGGGGTCATCTGTCCCGCCATTTCGCGCCAATTTGCGATTTGCACCATCAAGTCGCTTAGCGATTTGCGGGCTTTTCCGGTCATTTCATCTGTGCCGGTCATGGCGGACGCAGCGGCGGATAATGGCATGGCGGCTGCGCGTGCAAAGATATGAATTTTCTCCACCGCCTTGTCCCCAATACCCCGCTTGGGCGTGTTAACGATCCGTTCAAAGGCCAGATCATCGGCGGGTTGGTTGATGATCCGCAAATAGGCAATGGCATCGCGGATTTCGGCGCGTTCATAAAAACGGAAACCGCCGACAATCTTATAATTAAGGCCAATTTGTATGAAACGATCTTCAAATTCTCGCGTTTGGTGCTGGGCGCGAACAAGGATGGCAATATCGCTTAGTGCCGTGCGATATTTGCTTTGCAGAGCTTCAATCTCTTCGCCCACACGCCGCGCCTCTTCGGGACCGTCCCAGACGCCGATGACACGGACTTTTTCGCCGTCATCCAGCTCGGTCCAAAGCGATTTGCCGAGCCTTTCGGCATTGCTGTTAATCAAACCAGAAGCAGCCGCCAGTATATGGGGTGTGCTGCGGTAATTTTGTTCCAGCCGGATAATGGTTGCGCCCGGAAAATCTTTTTCAAAGCGCAGGATATTGGCGACCTCTGCGCCGCGCCAGCTGTAGATGGATTGGTCATCATCGCCAACACAAGCGATATTCTTGCGCTTCTGCGCCAACAGCCGCAACCATAAATATTGAACGGCGTTGGTATCCTGATATTCGTCAACCAGAATATATTTGAACCGCTGCTGATAATCTTCCAATAGGTCACGGTTATTTTTGAGTAAATTGAGGCTGTGCAGCAACAGATCGCCAAAGTCGCAGGCATTGAGCGCCAGCATCCGTTGTTGATATAAGGCATATAATTCCTGCCCCTTGCCATTGGCAAAGGCTTCATTATCACCTGCTGTCAGGTCGGCGGGCGATTGTCCCTTATTCTTCCATCCGTCGATTAAGCCTGCGAGCTGTTTGGCCGGAAATCGTTTGTCGTCAATCTCCTGCCCTTGGATCAGCTGTTTGAGCAGACGAAGCTGGTCATCGGTGTCGATAATGGTGAAATTGGATTGTAGCCCGATCAATTCAGCATGACGGCGCAGCATTTTCGCTCCGATGCTGTGGAATGTGCCCATCCACGGCATCCCTTCCACCGCATCACCAACCATGGCGCCAATCCGTTCCTTCATTTCGCGCGCAGCTTTATTAGTAAAGGTAACAGCCAGAATTTCGGACGGCCAGGCCAGCCGGTTCGCCATAATCCAGGCTAGCCGTGCGGTCAGCGCCGCGGTTTTACCGGTGCCTGCTCCGGCCAGCATTAACACCGGTCCTTCGGTCGCCAACACCGCCTGACGCTGTGGCGGGTTTAACCGGGTCAACCAATCGGGGGCATTGGCGGGAATCACAGGGGCAGGCTTTTCTTCCATAACAAGAACGATTAGTGAACGGGTCACAAGGATGCAAGAAGATCGAGATTTAGGGTCAGGCCCTAGGAGGAGTTGGCGTATCGCAATAATGTCAACCGCGCCTTGCCTACTTCACGCACCGTTTCAATCTCAAAACCCTTGATGTGGACATCTTCATCCCGTCCCGTTTCGATGCTGATCCAGCTTGCCGGGCTGATCCACCCCAGTCGGGCCATTTTGTCGAGCGCGACCGCGCCCGCGCCAGTGCCATAGGGCGGGTCCATCAATATCAGATCATAGCTGCGTACCGCTTTACCCAGCGCCATCACCGAAATGGGCCGGACATCGCAAATCATTTTGGTTTCCAGCTTGGCAATGTTTTTTTCCAGCGCATTCAATGCGGCGCGATCCTGTTCGACAAAGGTGCAATGCGCCGCGCCACGCGACAATGCCTCCAACCCCAACGCGCCTGATCCTGCGAATAAATCAATGACGTTCAGCTCTTCAAAGGATCCCAAACGGCTTGCCAGCATCGAGAATAAAGTTTCGCGTGTGCGGTCCGCCGTGGGCCGAGTGGTGTCACCTTTTGGCGCGATAAGGGGGCGTGATCGCCATTGACCGGAAATAATACGCATATGATGCGCTATACTGGAAAAACTGTAACCGGCTAGTCTTAACGCATGAACAAATGTTTGCGCACCGCCGCATTGGAGGGATCCTCCGCCAACGTATCATGATCGGGCACCGGACGGCCCAGCAAATAGCCTTGGACATTTTCAATCGGCAGAGCCTTTAGCAGGGTCAGTTGCTCAACATTTTCGACCATTTCGGCGGTGACATCGGCATTCACAGCCTTGCACAGATGCAATACACCGATAAGCAGGTCGCGGGCGCGGGCATCGTGGACAATTTTGCTGATCAAGCTTCCATCAAGCTTTATATCGTCGAAACGCATTTGTTGCAGATAGCCAATCGAAGCATAGCCCGCACCGAAATCATCCAGTGCAATACGCACGCCTATGGCTTGTAACTTACCCAAAACATTCTGCGCCACTTCTGGGTTGCTGAGGAGCGCGGTTTCGGTAACCTCTACACACAGGCGGGACGGAGCAAATTCCATTTCTGATAGCATGGCAGGCAATATTGTATCAAGATTAGACGTGCCAAGGCCGCTGCCCGACAGATTAAAGGACAGGCGGATATTATAGGGCCATTGCCGCGCAGTTTTCAATGCCTCGCGGAACAGATGCACGGTCAATTTGGTGGCAAGGCCGTTGCGTTCTGCTGCGGCGACAAAATCAGATGCGGCGATACGCCCCAGCACCGGATGTTCCCAGCGGGCAAGCGCCTCAAAACCAACATGATCACCGGTTTTAAGCGCAAATATCGGTTGGAAATTCAACGTTATCCCGGCCATTTGCACATCATCAGATAAGGCCTGTTCGATCAATGTCCGCCGCCGGACGCGTTCTTCCATATTGCCTTCAAAGACACTGATTGCACTCGATTTACTATTCTTTGCTTCGTATAAAGCGATGTCGGCATGAACCATCATTTCCATAGGGTCGGCTGGCATTTCGGTTTTCATCGCAATGCCAAACGCCGCGCCCAGCCGGATTTCATGTTCGCCCAGATTAATAGGCTTGCCCAATTCGCGGAGCATAAACTCTACCTTGGCTTTCACCCAGTGCGGGCCAAATGGCCTAGGAAACAGCACTGCAAACTCATCACCGCCCAGCCGGGCAACTATGCCGTCCTTGCCAACCACAGCAGTAAGGCATTGTCCGGCATTGACCAATAATTTGTCTCCCGCCGCATGGCCATAGGTGTCGTTAATCGGTTTGAAACCGTTCATATCGATCATCGCAACAGCAACCGGTCTATCCGGCCGTCTTTGGTGTAAACGGTTGAGCGCATCCATAAAGGCGCGGCGGTTGGGCATATTGGTCAGTTGATCATGATGGGCAAGCTGGTTCGCATAGGCGCGTTGTTCCAGCATCAAGCTGCGCGAGGCAACGATACGGCTCATTTGCGCAAATTGATTGGCAACCATATAGATAACAAGCAAAGCAACCAAAAGCATATTCGCCGACATACCCATCAGCATCATGTCCCCCGTCAATCCCATGGCGAGCGTGATGTAGAAAGATCCTGTTAAAATCACCGCATAGGTGGCGGCGGGCAATGCCATCAGGCAATAAGCGCAGGTTATTGTGCTTAAAATGGTGAATAACGGAATGAAGGCATAATAAGCAGGTGGCACCGACCACATGATGATTACCGCCCATGTACCCAGCAGAACCGATACGCCAATGGCTGCGATGATAAGCCCGCGAAGTGCTTTTCGCATATCGGCTACGCTGCTTTTATCAAAATTATTGGCTCTTTTGCGCCATAGCAGGAAACGGCCAAGCATTATCGGCGCTGTAATTGCTGGGAAAGAGAAAGCCATAAGCGGTCCGGCACCCTCCAAAACGGCAAAGGCCATAAACAAGCTGTTGACCAGCATGATTGCATAAAGAACCGGAATCTGCCGCGCTAACCAACGAAACTGCTCACGCACAAGCTCATCGCTTGCACGTTGCAGCCCTAGTGCATCACGGGCGCGTTCAAGATGTTGCCTTATAGCCATCCGCTTCCAAAGAGTGGCCATATCGTTTAGCGGTTAATTTAGATTGAAAATTTTTATAATAATATCGCAGATTAACTATAAAGACTTGCCTGTTTTTTTCAGGCTGTTGCGAAATTCGATTAAGTCGACCCGTCGGATTTCCGAGAGTTCGCCCGCAGGCATATCAGCCAAGACAAAGGGACCATAGCGGGTGCGGATCAGTCTGTTAACCTCAAGTCCTAAATGTTCGAGCACGCGGCGCACCTCGCGGTTTTTGCCTTCGGTAAGGGTCATTTCAATCCAGACATTGGCCCCCGTTCGGCGTTCCATATTGGCGTCAATCTTGTCATAATGCACGCCGTCCACTTCTATACCGTGGATTAACTCTTCCAACTGGTCTTGTGTGATTGTTCCAAAACAGCGGGCGCGATAGGTGCGTTCAATACCTGTTGAAGGCAGCTCCATTTGCCGCTTAAACTCGCCGTCATTGGTCATAAGCAACAGCCCCTCGGTATTCAAATCGAGCCGGCCAATGGGCATAAGCCGCGGCAATTCCGGCGGCAGCAGATCATATATGGTTTTGCGCCCCGAAAAGTCACGCTCGGCGGTCAAACATCCTTCGGGTTTATGAAAGAGGTATAACGCTGTGGGGGCGGGCGGTCCGACGGGTTTGCCGTCCACAGCAACCCCATTCAGATTTTTCAGCAAAGTGGCAGGGGTGTTGATCGTTTCGCCATTCATCGTCACCCGGCCATCGGCAATCATCCGTTCCACCTCTCTCCGCGATGCGATGCCCGCCCTAGCCAGCAATTTGGCAATGCGTTCTTCGCCATCCTTTCGGGGTAGGGGATTGTCTGTCTTAATCGGCCCCTTGCCGCCCCGGCGCGGTTTGTTATCCCAGCGAATACGAGGCGGTTTTGCACCGTTTTTGCCGGGACGTTTGCTGCTAGGGGGTGCGGGTGGTTTCGCCATATGCCGCCCATGGAGCAATTCGCATCAAAAGTCACTGGCTATTCAGGAAAAGGACGTTAATTTGGCTAAAATTTAGGGAATGGATAGGGTTAGTTATGGACATTACTGACGGTAAGAATAGCTGGTTGGATGCGATAAAGCCCTATCTTGAAAAAGAGGCACTGATCGCGTTGATGATCGGCATTTCCTCCGGTTTTCCCTATGCCATGATCGGGGCCACATTGACCACCCGGTTGGCACAGGACGGTATCGACAAAAAAGCGGTGACTGCATTTGCCCTCGCGTTTTTGGTTTATAATTTCAAATTCCTTTGGGCGTGGATTGTGGACGGGGTAAAAATCCCGGGTCTTGGCCGATTTGGCCAACGTGTCTCTTGGATGCTAGTTTCCGCCTGTTTCGTGGCTCTAGCGCTTTTCAATCTGGCCTTTGTCGATCCCCAGGCTAGCCTACTTTATACAGCCTATTCGGCTGTTCTTTTGGGGTTTGCGGGCGCGACTTTTGATATTGTGATCGATGCCTATCGTATCGAAATATTGCGGCCCGACCAGCAGGGCGTGGGCGCGGGGATGAGCCAATATGGTTGGCGAATTGGTGCGGCAGGCGCAGGTGCATTAGCACTGGTCGTCGCGGCACGGTCTGGGTGGGAAGTAGCTTATCTTGTGTGCGGTCTTTTCGTTCTGCCTGCTGTGATCGCGGCTTTTTGGGGCGGTGAACCGGAACGGCGGCGCAAGGCATTGGAAAAAGCCAAAATCAATATCGGTGAAGCCATCATTGGCCCCTTCAAAGAATTTTTTAGCCGTCATGGCGCATGGCTCGTGCTGCTGTTTATTTTACTTCATAAAATTGGCGATACCCTAGCGAACCTTGTTCTCAGGCTGCTTTTGGAGGATTTGGGCTTCAGCAATGATGAAATAGCCATTTACGATGTTGGTATTGGATTTTGGGCATTTCTTGTGGGCATATTTGTGGGCGGGGTTCTTTATGCCAAAATGGGTCTCAAAAATTCCGTTCTTTTTAGCCTTGTGTTGATGATGGTTTCCAATTTCAGCTTCGCCCTATTGGCGGCTGCTGGCCACAGTAATTGGGGTCTTGCAGCGGCAATTGGTTTTGAAAATTTCGCAAGCGGTATTGGCGGCGTTGTTCTGGTCGCTTATTTTGCGGCGCTATGTAACTTGCAGTTTACGGCCGCGCACTATGCCTTGATCAGTTCTGCGGCGAGTATTGTAGGCCGTTTCCTTACAGGAACAACCGCAGGCACAATGGTTGAAAGCATGGGCTTTTTCAACTTTTACATATTCACCACGCTGATCGCGTTGCCGGGTATTATCCTATTCTGGATGATGATGCGAAGCGGATTGGTCGACAGTTCTATCGGCACCGCAGCAAAAGAAAGCGATGACATACAGACCACTGTAGCCAAAATAACCTAGGGTCAGGACCCATTAAATACCCATTCGAGGCATCAAAATGGCGAAGATATTGGAGCAAAATGCACGCCGCCGGCAGCTATTCTGCCTGCAAGGGCATTTTTGTTTCGAGATCGAAGCCATTTTAATGTCCGCAGGATTTGACCCATTTTATCCATTGCTGCG
>JAAURJ010000048.1 GCA_012032285.1 Sphingomonadales bacterium | reverse complement strand
GGGCGTATATGCTTTGGACGAAGATAGCGGCAAGGTGGAGGCCTATACCGGACGGGCGACGATCCTCGCAACTGGCGGGGCAGGGGCGTGTTTACCTGTTCAGCACTGCACCGCGCGGCGCAACCGGCGACGGCATCGCTATGGCTTGGCGAGCAGGCGCACGGGTTTCCAATATGGAAATGATGCAATTTCATCCGACCTGCTTGTATAATCTGGACGTCAAAAACTTCCTGATAACAGAGGCGGTCCGCGGTGAGGGCGGGCATTTGAAGCTGCCGCCGGGCGTTCCGGGCGGCGGGGAGCGTTATATGCCCCGTTTTGACCCGCGGGAGGAACTGGCCCCGCGCGACATTGTTGCTCGTGCCAATGACCATGAGATTAAGCGGCTGGGCCTTGATTATGTGCATTTGGACATTAGCCACAAAGACCCGGAATTTGTGAAGGGACATTTCCCCAATATATATGAAAAGCTGATCGGCCTTGGCATTGATATGACCCGGGAACCGATCCCGGTGGTCCCGGCGCAGCATTATACCTGCGGCGGGGTACTGATTGACCTAAACGGCCGCACTGACCTGCCAGGCCTTTATGCTGCTGGAGAGGTGAGCGAAAGCGGACTGCACGGCGCGAACCGGCTGGCATCCAATAGCCTTTTGGAATGCTTCGTCTTTGGCGATGCGGCGGCGCGGGACATTATGGCGAGATGGGATGAATTTGATGCGCCCCCAGCCATCCGGCCTTGGGATGAAAGCCGGGTTACCGACAGCGATGAAGAGGTAGTGATCAAGCAAAACTGGACCGAAATTCGCCGCTTCATGTGGAATTATGTCGGCATTGTCCGCACCACCAAAAGGTTGGAGCGCGCCGCACACCGTATCAGGCTTTTGAAGGAAGAGGTGGCCGATTATTACGGCCATTTCCGCGTCACCACCGATTTGATCGAACTGCGCAATTTATTACAAACATCCGAACTCATCGTGCGCAGCGCTCTTGCTCGCCATGAAAGCCGGGGCTTGCATTATAATACCGACTATCCGGCTTTGGCGGATATAGCGGTGGATACGGTATTGGTGCCTTAAGGATTATCTGTTGTTCGATAAAAAAACCCCGCATCGATAATCGGTGCGGGGTTCTTTAGGAAATCAGCCTATTTATTCGGCAATAGCAATCGCCACATATTGAGTAGAGCCGCGTTGCGGTTTGATACCCAATAACAAAGTACGGCGACCTGCGGCCTTGGCTTCTTTGATTGCATTGGCCAGATCGGTTACGGTGGCAATATCTTTATAATTGGCGGATACGATAACATTACCGCGGCTCAACCCTTTTTGTGCGGCGGTTCCGGCGCGGCCGACAATATCAACAATCAAACCTTTTTGATCGGCGGGCAGCCCCAATTGACGGGCATAACGTTCGTCCATTTGAAGCACGCTAATGCCAAAGCTGTCCCGTATCATTTTTGCGTCATTGCCTTCGGTGTCGCCTTGAAAATCCTTTTCTTCATTCGGGTTGAAATTGCTTTGTGCAATTTCCTGCTCGGTCGGGCGTTCGCCAACCACGACATCAACTTTTTGTGGTTTTCCTTCGCGCAATATGTCGAGTTTGATTTTGGTGCCAGGCTTGATGTTTGCGACGATATAGGACAAAGTTTGATCAGGAGTTACATCCTTGCCCGCGACTTTCAAGACGATGTCGCCTTCTTTCAATCCAGCCTTTGCCGCAGGTTGCCCGGGTTGCACGCTACCAACAAATTCGCCGCGATTTTTAGCGATGCCAAGAGAATCGGCGACATCCAGATCCACCGGACGGATGCCAATGCCCAGATAACCGCGCTGCGGTCTTTCACCTTTGCGCAGCGCCTCAACCACGGGCTGCGCTTCTTCGGCCGGGATGGCAAAGCCAACGCCAATATTCGCGCCAATGGGCGAGATAAGGCGGTTGTTGATCCCGATAACCTGTCCTTTCAGGTTGAACAGCGGTCCGCCGCTATTGCCCGGATTGATCGCGGTGTCGGTTTGGATGAAGCGGTCATAGGCTCCACCTGCACCGATATTGCGTTGCAGTGCGGAAACAATGCCTGCGGTCACCGTGCTGCCAAGGCCCAGAGGATTGCCAATCGCAATCACCCAGTCACCCACGCGGCTATCTTGTGAAGAAGCCATTTCGACAAATGGCAGGTCAGTTGCTTTAATCTTGATAACAGCGACATCAGAGGTAACGTCGCGCCCTATGATTTCGGCTGCATATTCTTTTCCGCCAAACAGAGTGACGGTTACGCTGTCAACTTCGTTATCTTGGCCATTTCCGCTGGCGATAACATGGTTGTTGGTCACGATATAGCCGTCGGGGGAAATGATGAAGCCGGAACCGCCGCTGGCCTGTTCACGTTCAATAGGGCGCTGTTCACCGGTGAAGGGGTTAAAGCTGGTGGCAACGCGAACTTTTTGCTTGGTGGAAATATTGACTACGGCGGGTTGTAAGCTGGCGGCAAGATCAGCAAAACTGTCTGGAGCGCCGCCAGGAGCAAGCCCGGATTGGGAAACCGGAAGCGCGGTTTGTGCGGTAACCGGATTTCCCGTGACCAAGGAAATCACGCTTCCCGTCAGCAACAAAGCCGTTGTTACAGAATAAGCAATACGCACAGATATTTTCCTCTCTTCAAAATTTCATTTGGCAGCATCTCCGCCATCATAATCATCCCTATAGCGATAATCTGAACGCCAATTGAATGGCCTTATATCGCCGGGGCGCAATCCGTCCAAAATCAACATAGTTCGACAAACGACATCTAACGGATAGATTCAGCGTTTGCCTTACTGTCCCTCCTTGAATTTTCGCAAATAATCATTGTTGGGCGACAGGACCATATTGGTTTGTGCATCCGGGCTTAAAAATGTTGCACGGTAACTTTGCATCGCACGGAAGAAATCATAAAATCCTGCATCCTTGCCATAGCTTTCGGCATAGATACGCGCGGCTTCTGCATTGGCCTCGGCACGGATAATCTGGGCTTCTTTCAACCCTTCGGCTTGGATGGTTGCGCGTTCCTGTTCGCGTGCCGACCGCATCCGGGCATAAGCGGAATCAAGCGGCGTCCCTTCCGGGAGGTCTGCACGTTTGATCCGCACATCGATCACCGTTGCGCCATATTTCTTTGCCTCTCGGTTCAATTGGTTTTCGATATTCTGCATCACCTGACCCCGCTCGGCGCTCAGCAATGTGTCAAAGGAACGGCGGCCCAGTTCGTTGCGCAGCGACGACCCCAATGTTTCGGCAAGCCTAAGGTTAAGGGCATCTTCGGTCCGCACCGATTTGTACATAATCAAAGGTTTTGTGATCCGGTAACGGGCAAAGGCATTGACCTGAACCTGAAGCTGATCGGTAGAAAGTACCTCTTGCGGCTCCATCTGTACGCTCAAAACCCGTTTATCAATTTCCTGTATCTGTTCAAAAAACGGTATACGGAATGTCAAGCCGGCGTTGGTAGAGCCGAAACGTTCATTTTCCTTATAAGCGTTCACAATCCTTTTCGGTTCGCCAAAGGACGTGATAATTGCCTGTTTTGTCTCCGGCACGACCGATATTGTCATGCTGGCCAAAACAACCAAGGCTAAAGTGAGTAAAGCCAAGCCGACCGGATTTTTCATGACATTGCTATCCATTATTTCGCCCCCTGCGGTTTGACTTCATTGGCACTGGTCTCACCGGCTTTGCTCCGGCGTGCCACTTCGGGCAGGGGCAAATAGGGGGTGACATTGCCGGGTTCTACAATGGTTTTGTCTGTCCGGCTCAAAATTTCCTCCATGGTTTCATAATAAAGCCGCCGCTTGGTCACTTCGGGCGCTTGGCGATATTGTTCGTAAATTTTGTCAAACTCGGCGGTTTCACCAATGGCCCTTTCGGTGACCTGCCGCGCATATTTTCGGGCCTCGTTCAAATAGCCTTCGCGTTGCTGCTTGGCGGCGTTAACCTCGCGGAATGCCTCTTTTACCTGCGACGGGGCTTCTGATTCTTGTATGTCAATTGCCTGAACGATGATCCCGGAGCGGTAGCTGTTCAAGATCGCCTGCATACGTTTCTTGACATCCGCCTGTATAGCGCCCCGCCCCGGGCCGATTGCCGCGGTCAGATCAAAATTGGCAACCGCCGCCCGCATGGCGCTTTCGGCGACTTCGCTCACCGTGTCATTCGGGTTGTCGAGCTGGAACAGGAACTTATCGGGATTGGAAACCTGCCAGCGCACATTATAGGCCATATCAATGACATTGCGGTCGCGCGTCAGGATCAGGTTTTCGGCCTTTGTTCCTGGCGCTCCGATTGTGATCGTCCGCGATTCGCCGGTATTGACCTTCTCCAACTGTTCAAAAGGTGCAGGTAGGGTCCATTGTATGCCGGGGCCCATAGTGCGGTTATATTTGCCCAGCTGTGTTACAACCCCGCTTTCGGCGGCATCAATTCTGTGAATGCTGGTAAAACCAACCCAAAGGGCAACCAAGGCAATGGCAATGATTGGCCAATAGGAACGGCCATCTGCGCGCTTGGGCATTCCGCCCCATCCACCGCCACTTCCGCCACCACCGCCGCCTGCACGGCGCAACAATTCTTCAAGCGATGGGCCGCGTTCTTTGCCCTTCCTTTTGCCGCCATCTATCGACACCGGCTCCCATGGATTGCCACCTTTTTTCCGCCATCCTCTGGTCCGTTCGTTTCTCCCGATTGCGCACGGGGTTCGCCTTTGGCGCCATCACTGCCGCCACCGCTATTATCCCATGGGCCTTTGCTTTCACTTTTGTGCGGTTTGCCCGCCCCTGCATCAATCATATTGTCCATATTTTCTTTATAGGAAGCATATTTCAGAAAAACAGTGTCAATCCTGCAAAACTGACTCTATTCGCTCTTTTTATGGTTAGTGATGATGAAATTTTCAAATTGCTCGCTCCTTTTGCAGATGGGCGGGCCAGTGGCGTCCGAATTAAACAAGGGCAGCTTTCGGTTATGCTTGATATGTCGGGCCTTCCCCCTTCCGCAAGGTCTCAATTGGCTCAGAAAGCCGAGGATACTCTGGCAGGGTTAAGCGGAATAGATACAGTTCGTATCCTGCAAACTGCGCAGCGGTCTGCACCGGACCTGATCGCTGTGGCCAGCGGAAAGGGCGGGGTTGGCAAATCGACGCTGTCGGCGAATCTGGCGGTTGCGATGGCGCGGGCGGGCCGGGCCATGGGGCTTGTCGATGCTGATATATATGGCCCGTCACAGCCGCGGCTTTTGGGTCAGGAAGATGCGAGGCCGGAGGCGGAAGAAAAAAAATTGCTGCCGGTAACAGGCGCGGGCGGTATTCCGTTCCTTTCGATGGGGCAACTTGTAAAACCGGGGCAGGCGATTGCGTGGCGCGGGCCAATGGCGGGCAACGCTCTGACGCAGCTTGTCGATGCACATTGGGGCGCTGTGCGCGAGCTGATCATTGATTTGCCGCCTGGCACGGGCGATATACAGCTATCCATGGTGCAAAAGCATAAACCTGTAGGCGCCGTTATCATTTCAACACCTCAGGATCTGGCGCTTATTGATGCGGCCCGCGCGATCAGCTTTTTTGATCAGGCAAAGGTGCCGATAATTGGCTTGGTGGAAAATATGTCGGGTTATATCTGTCCCAGTTGCGGTGATGTCAGCAATCCTTTTGGCACAGGCGGGGCAGAGGCGGCTGCAAAGGAGATGAAACTGCCCTTTCTTGGCCGCATCCCGCTTGATATTGCTATACGCCATGCCAGCGACAATGGCGAACCACCTGCATTGGGGGACGGGGTGATTGCAAAAGCTTATGCCGATATTGCCGCTAAGGTTGCGGATTGGGTGGATCGGCGCAGGACGGATGGCTACACGGCGGAGGGATGAGAAAATCAGGATGGGTATGAAGGGCAAAATGTCAACAGGACCAAATCGTCGCCAATTGCTGATTGGCGGCGGGGTGGGGGTTGGCCTGATCGTCGGCTATACGCTTTGGCCGCGCCAATATGCGCCCAATATGCCGGCGGCAAAGGGCGAACATATCTTCGGTCCTTGGGTCAAAATTGCTGAGGACGGCAAAATTATCGTCGCCATCCCGCAAAGCGAAATGGGACAGGGTGTCTATACGCAATTGGCGCAAATTGTCGCTGGTGAGCTGGGCGCAGATTGGCGCACAATTGCGGTGCAGCCCGCCATGCCCAGCCCTGTATTCGCCAATTTATTGTTGGCCCGCGAATGGACGGATTTCTATACCGGCTCTGGCATTGATGCCAAAACAATAGGTGTTGCAGGAATTGTCGATTCCTATGCGAAGGGACACGGTTTTGTGATTACCGCCGGTTCTTCCTCTGTTCGGCAATTTGAACAGGCCGCACGGGAGGCGGGTGCGGCGGCCAGAGTGCTGCTATGCCAAGCCGCGGCCGCCCGTTGGGAAACGCAGTGGGAAGATACTGATACCGAAAATGGTTTTGTTACCTATGGCAAAAGGCGGCTTGCCTTTGCCGATCTGGTTGCGGCTGCAGCGGAGTTGACGCCGCCTGATCCTGTGCCGCTGCGCGCCTCGCCCGATAATGCAATCAGCGGTAAGGATGTCATGCGGCTTGATGTTGCAGCAAAGGTCGATGGCAGCGCAAGCTTTGCTGGGGACATAAGGCTACCCGATATGCTCTATGCGTCGGTTCGCGCCGGACCATTTGGCGAGACCAAATTCAAATCCTATAATAAAAAAGTGCTAAAAGGCATGAAAGGCGTGCTTTCTGCTTTGACTACAGAAGGCTGGATCGCGGTTTTGGGCAGTAATTGGTGGGCGGCCAACCAAGCCTTAGACAAGCTCGCACCTGTGTTTGAGACAAAAGGAGTGTTGGCGGAAAGCAGCGAAATCGCCGACTATCTGGCAAGCCGTTTCGCAGAGGGCAAGGGCTGGCGATTGCATAATATCGGTTCTTATGAAGGGACATTGGCAAAGGAAAATGGCACCCGGCTTATTGACGCCGAGTACAGCGTGTCCGCCGCCGTCCATGCGCCGCTGGAAACACGCAGCGCAACCGCGCATTACAAGGATGGCCGCTTGCATCTGTGGATCGCATCACAGGCTCCTCAATCTGCTGCAAGCGCAGCGGCCAAGGCGATTGGTATATCGGTAAATAATGTGGTGCTGTTTCCGATGATGGCGGGCGGCAGTTTTGGTCGCAACCTAGACAGTGAAATTGCGGGTCAAGCGGCGGTGCTGAGCAAACAGGCAGGCCGACCTGTGCAGGTCATCTGGTCCCGGCCGGAAGATTTTATGCGTGATCATTACCGGTCGCCCGCAGCCGCAAAAATGGCGGCGACACTGAATATAAGTAACCAGATACAGGGGCTTTCTGTTCGTATCGCGGTGCCTTCTTCGGGCCGCGAGCTGGCACAGCGTTTGGAAGGGGCGTCGCTGCTTGAAGCTATTGAAAGCGCGAATGGCTCATATGACGCATCGGCCATTGAAGGCGCGTTGCCGCTTTATGCTATTCCCAATATAGCGGTAGAGCATTTCCCGGCGAAGCTGCCTATCCCGACTGGGCGGTGGCGCGGCAATGCCGATAGCTATACGGCTTTTTTGTCGAATCCTTCATCGATGAACTTGCGGCAAGGGCAGGGATCGAACCCTTATCCTACCGGATGCAGATGCTGATCGGGCAAACGCGGCTTGCTCGCTGTCTGACGGGGGTGGCGGCGCTTGCTGGCTGGGACGGCGGTGTCGGTGGTAGCGGCAAGGGTATTGCCTGCCATCATATGCGCGGTAGTTATATCGCGGTCATTGCCTCGGCGCGAACCGATGAAAATGGCGTGCGCGTGACCCGCATTTCCGCGACAGTTGATTGCGGGCGCATCATCAACCCCGATATTGCACGGCAGCAGATAGAGGGCGGTATTGTCTTTGGCCTTGCGCAGGCGCTCGGCGCATCCACCGAGTTTGAAGCGGGCCTGCCCACTGCAAGGCGGCTGCGCGATATCGACTTGCCAGTGCTGTCCGATGTTCCAGAGGTGGAGATTGAGTTTATCCGCAGCAATGAAGAGCCGGGCGGTATAGGCGAAATTGGCGTGGCCGCCGTCGCCCCCGCCATTGCCAATGCGCTTTTTTCCGCATCCGGGGTGCGTTTACGCGAACTGCCATTGCTTTCACGCGGTCTGTAACCCATATGGCGGTTATGCAGATACCATCCGACCATCCCCCTATAAAGCAACCGAAAACCGGCGTGCTTCTGGTCAACCTTGGAACCCCCGATGCGCCAACACCTTCTGCGGTCAAACGCTATTTGAAGCAATTTCTATCCGACCGCCGCGTGGTCGAAATCCCACCGCTTATCTGGCAACCGATATTGCGCGGAATCATCCTGAACACCCGCCCTAAAAAATCTGCTGCGGCTTATGCAAAAGTGTGGACCGAAAAAGGGTCGCCCTTGGCATGGCATACAGCGGCGCAGGCGGAAGATTTGGCCGCACGAATAGGTGACATTGCCGATGTGCGTTATGCGATGCGCTATGGCCAGCCATCAATAGCCAGGCAGTTGCAGGCGATGAAAGATGATGGCTGCGAACGCATATTGATTGCGCCGCTTTACCCGCAATATTCGGGTGCAACAACGGCTACGGTTATGGATGAGGCTTATCGCAGCCTTGCCGCGATGCGCTGGCAAATGGCGCTGCGATCCTTGCCACCTTATTATGACGATCCCGCCTATATTGCGGCGTTGAACCAATCGATAGAGGGGGCTTTAGCGGCGCTTGATTTTACCCCCGATGTGATATTGGCCAGCTTTCACGGAATGCCTGAACGAACGTTGACACTCGGCGATCCCTATCATTGCCATTGCCGCAAAACCGCTCGGCTTTTGTCCGAAGCCATGGGCCGCCCGCTTGAGGTTAGTTTTCAATCCCGATTTGGCCGGGCGAAATGGTTGGAGCCTGCAACCGATGCAACATTACAAAGGCTGGCGCGGGAAGGGGCAAAAAAATCGCCATTTTCGCGCCGGGCTTCGCATCCGATTGCCTCGAAACACTGGAAGAGCTGGCCATGGAGGGCAAGCATCAATTTCAAGAAGCGGGCGGCACGCATTTTGCCTATCTGCCCTGTTTGAATGCAGAAAAACCGGGAATGGATATGACCGAGCAACTGGTCCGCAGGGAATTATCCGGCTGGGCATAAAGGGACGGGGAATGTCCTGATCCTGATGTTTATACCGCATCTTTGTTGCGCAACATATATCTGACGTTCGCGTCAACTTGCCGTGCGGGAAAAGCCTGCTAATCCCTAAAAAACAAATTATTTTTCACAGGAGAGGCTATCATCATGGGCAGAGTGGCAATTGTAACCGGCGGCACGCGCGGCATTGGCCAGGCAATCAGTTTGCGGCTACAGAAAATGGGTCACACGGTTGTTGCCAATTATGCGGGCAATGATGCCAAGGCGAAGGAATTTTCTGACCGAACCGGTATTGCAGCGTATAAATGGGATGTCGGTGATTATGATGCCTGTATGGAAGGATGCGCCAAGGTCGCGTCCGATTTGGGTGATGTGGATATTGTTGTCAACAATGCGGGTATTACCCGCGACGGCACATTGCACCGGATGAGTTTTGATGACTGGAATGAAGTGATGCGGGTCAACCTAGGCGGCTGTTTCAATATGGCAAAGGCCTGCTTTCCCGGGATGCGTGAGCGCGGGTGGGGACGGATCATTAATATAGGTTCGATCAACGGTCAGGCGGGTCAATATGGTCAGGTTAATTATGCCGCCGCCAAATCAGGAATTCATGGTTTTACCAAGGCGCTGGCTCAGGAAGGCGCAAAATATGGCGTAACAGTGAATGCCATTGCCCCCGGCTATATCGACACCGATATGGTGGCCGCTGTGCCCGAACCGGTGCTGGAAAAATCATCGCTAAAATCCCCGTTGGCCGTTTGGGGCAGGCGGATGAGATTGCCCGCGGTGTCGGCTTCTTTGCTTCTGAAAACGGTGCCTTTGTTACTGGTTCGACCATGTCGATCAACGGCGGTCAGCATATGTATTGATATCTGCACCGCCCGGCTATATCATTGTCCGGGCGGTGCAAACCGATCCTAGCCCTTTGGCATCACAACGGTATCAATGGTATGGATCACGCCGTTGCTGGCCTTTATATCCGTGCCGGTGATGGTGGCTTTGCCGCCATTGGCATCGGTCAGGACCACTTTATCCCCGTCCATCGACGCGGTAAGCTCACCGTTTAGCGTTTTGATCGCTGCTTTGCCGCCGCCATCATTGATCATCTTGATTACATCGGCTGCCATCACATTTCCGGCGACGACATGATATTTTAAGACCCCGCCAAGCGCATCCTTGCTCTCCGGTTTCATCAATCCGTCGAGCGCGGCTTTATCCACTTTGGCAAAGGCATCATTTGTGGGGGCAAAAACCGTAAACGGCCCTGTTCCTGACAGGGTTTCGCCAAGTCCCGCTGCGGTAACCGCGCTGACCAAAGTCGATGTTGCGGGATTGCCCTGTGCAATCTGCACAATATTTTCTTCGGCTATTGGCACTGTTTCGGTCCCGCCGTCATCCGGCATTGTATCGACGGTAGTGGTATCATCACCCGTTGTCGAGGCCGTTTCGGAACCAGAACAAGCGGACAATGCAAGCGCCGCTGCGCCCGTAATGAAAGCGATAGATAATTTCTTCATGCTATAACTCCTATTTTGGTTTGTGACCGCTCATAGGTACGAACGAAGAGAGATAAAGGATGCAATATTTTTCATAAGCCGCAAGACAAGTGCGTTCGAGCGGGCTAAAAACGCCATGTGATCAAAGAAAACACTGCCATAATAGCGCTCGATAAAGCCGCCGCCGCTCTGTCGGGGGTTAGCGATACGCCGCGGCTGGATGCCGAGATATTATTGGCCCATGCCCTGAATATGGACCGTAACGAGATGTTGATGCGGCGTCATGAATTGTCTGCTCCGATTTCATTTACGGCGATGTTGTCGCGGCGCATGGCGCACGAACCAGTGGCCTATATCACCGGCATACAGCATTTTTGGGATTTAACCCTTACGGTCAACCCGGACGTCCTCATTCCGCGCAGCGATAGCGAGGCATTGCTGGATGCGGCAGTGCATTTTTTTAAGAATAAGGCCAAGCCGTCAAAGATATTGGATTTGGGCACCGGATCGGGTGCGTTGATCCTAGCTGCATTATCGCTTTTTCCAATGGCAAAAGGAGTAGCGATCGACGCCAGCCTGTCCGCGCTGAAGGTGGCGGCGCAAAATAGCCGCGATACCGGCTTTGCAGACAGGGCCGATTTCCTGCATCTTAGTTGGCGTGATGCCGATTGGACAGGGGTGATGCACGGTCCCTTTGACCTGATCCTCTGTAACCCGCCTTATGTGGAAACAGGGGCTGATCTGTTGCCAATGGTGCGCGATTATGAACCGGCCTCCGCCTTGTTCTCTGGGGAAGAGGGGCTGGATGATTACCGCATAGTTTTACCCTCTATTCCGGATTTGCTGGCTGAGGATGGAACGGCGATTTTCGAAATCGGCTCGGCGCAGGCAGAGCGCGTATCCGGCATTGCACAAGATTCAGGATTGAAAGCAGTTTTGACGCATGACCTAGCGGGTAATCCAAGGGCCTTGACCATGACAAAGCGAGTTTGACATTTTTTGCTTGGAATCGATACCATGAACCGCTAAAGCTGAAACTGCTTTGGTGCATTGGGTCTTTTTTAAAGTATCTGCACAAAGCCGTCCCAGCGAAAATGGAATATTCAAGGCTGATCGGGTCTTGGCGTGAGGTTGATCCTCACGGGTGATTGAAGGCAAAGGGGCGGGCAGGTTTGCCATTGTTGAAACACAATATGAGGATGGATAATCCCGGATGAATAATAACCGTCAATCGAACAACCGGCGTCGCGGTCGCAACAATAACAGGTCAAATAACAATAATAACCGCAGCGGCTTTGACCATCAGAACCGGATTGATAACCGCGCTCGCGGCAATGCCGCCCAGATGCTTGAAAAATACAAAAAACTGGCAAGCGATGCGCAGCATAATGACGACCGGGTCAATGCCGAATATTATCATCAATTTGCCGATCATTATTTCCGCGTTCTCGCTGATTTCCGGCAACGTCAAGAAGCCAAGCAGGAGGAGCATCAACAGCGCCGCAAAAATACGCGTGATGACCGTGATGAAGACGATCAGGATCAAGACGAGCTAATCTCTGATGACGCTGGCGATGATAGCGGCGAGGAAGAAGACAAGCCTATAAAATTGCGCCAATCAAAAGATGCAGGCGATAAACCCGCTCGCGTTCGGCGTAAGAAAAAGGATGACCGTCAAAACGATGACGATGATCAGGGCGGGTTGGATTTGAATGTGCTTCCGCCGTCTATTTCGGCTTCGGCCGAAGAAGAGCAAAAATCAGCAAAGCCGGCCCGCAAGCCGCGTGCTCGGCGGGCAAAAGCTGCGGATGAAACGCTCGACGCCGCAGAATAACATTCTTAAACATTGATGCTATAGCCTTCATTAAGGCTATAGCAATTTACCGTAAAATAGGTCATCAACCCTTGACGATATTCGAAGAGGGGAAAGATGATGATGCGCCAAATCTTGTTACGGGGACTCCTGCTCGGAATAGGGGGCGCAGCTCCGCTTCCCTTGTTCGCGCAAAGCAGTGAGGTTTCTCTTCCCGGAGAGGGTAATGCTCAGGGTAATGTGGCCGTTACCATTTATCAAAACGGTCAGTCGCTGGTGCAGGATGTGCGTCAGCTCAACTTGCCCAAAGGCCGGTCGAAACAGGAATTTCCCGATGTATCCGCTGTGATCCGCCCGGAAACTGTTACACTGTCCGGTCCCGGCATCGGTATTGTCGAGCAGAATTTCGATTATGATCTTTTGACCCCGGCCAAGTTGATGGAAAAGGCGGTTGGGCAAACCGTTACCCTTCTGCGCACTAATGTCGCAACGGGCGCGGAAACAAGAGTGCGCGCGAAAGTTTTGGCGGCCAATGGCGGTGTTGTCCTGCAAATCGGTGATACGATTGAGGTGCTGCGTGATGATGGTCTGCCGGTGCGGGTCATATTTGACAAGGTTCCCCCCAATATGCGTGCCCGCCCGACGCTATCAGTAACGGTTGAGGCCCAAGGAGGCAATGTCCCGGCAGCGCTTAGCTATCTTACCCCCGGCCTTGGCTGGAGCGCGGATTATGTCACTTTGTTTGATGATGCGGCGCAGACAATTGATGTCCAAGGCTGGGTCACATTAACTAACAATACCGGAACCAGCTATCAAAATGCCAATGTTCTGCTGGTGGCGGGGAATACAAATAATGGCGGCGGCCGGAGCGGCGGCTATAGCTGGCCCACAGACACGATTGATGAAGCCGGGACGGAGAGCAATGACCGCGAAAGATTGGGTGATAATTATCTTTACCCCCTTTCTGAACGCACCACCATCGCCAATGCGCAGCAGAAACAGGTGAGTTTTCTGGACGTAAAACGGGCGCCTGCAAAAAGCACCTATGAATTTACCAATGGCTGGTTGTCTACTAATGAAGCGTCCAGCGCGTCATCGGTGTTGAAATTTTCAACCACCGGCAAAGGCGGCGGGCTGGGCGATCAATTACCGCAGGGCACGATGCGCGTTTATATGAAGGATAAGCGCGGCGATCCGCAATTTATCGGCGAAAGCATTATAGAAAATACCCCCATGGGCAGCTCCATGTCGATCCGCACCGGCGAAGCATTTGATGTAAAGGTGAAAACAGTTCTCGTAGAGCGCACACGGATCAACACCCGCCGTTGGCGCACCACAATGCGCTATGAGCTGACCAATGCCAGCGCAAAGGCCATCAGCGTCGATCTGGCTCAGGCAGGGCTGTGGGGTGACGTCCGTATCACCCAGCAAAGCCAGGAAGGAACCCGCATATCCGCCGATAAGATGGAATGGAAAGTGCCGGTGGCGGCCAATGGAAAGGCCATGCTCACCGTCACTTTTGACAGCCGTTACTAAAGCTCATGGCGATGCGTAGCGCCCTTTTGATGCAGATTATGTGGTTGTTTTCTTTGACGGCGACGCCCGTTCATGCGCAGCAAAAGCAACCGGCATTGGTGACATCGGACGGACCGGCTTCGGTGACAATGACCGTTTACCGCGACCCTTATCGCGGGGAACAGGCGATTAATCCCAATTGGCCGGGCGGCTATGCGCTGATCACCGAAACCCGCACGATTACCATACCGGCGGGCGAATCGGTCATTCGGTTTGAAGGTGTGTCGGAGGGTATGTATCCGGAAAGCGCGATCGTCACCGGCCTACCCGAAGGGGTGAAGGAGAAGAACCGCGATGCGCGCCTGTTGTCGCCCGCCGGGCTGGTCGATGCTTATTTGAAGCGAGAGGTGCAACTGACCCGCACCGAACGGGCGACCGGCGTGTCGCGCACGCAAAATGCGATGATTACCGCGGGGCCGGGTGGCGGGGTGATATTGGAAACTGATGAAGGCTTTGAAGCGCTGCGTTGCACCGGCCTTCCTGAACGGATGACCTATGCCCGCGTGCCAAAGGATCTGGCGGCAAAGCCGACGCTTTCGGTCATCACGCAAAGCAGCCGCGCGGTTACCGCAACGGTCACACTCAGCTATATGTCCGCAGGTTTTGACTGGCAGGCCAATTATGTCCTGAATGCAGGCGATATTCGCGCCGACCATGCGCTGGATATGAATGTTTTTGCCTGGCTTACCGTTGCCAATGGCGGCAATCAAAGCTTTGACAACGCCAATTTGCAGGTGGTGGCGGGCAAGCTGAACAAGGAACGCAACGCCGACCTTCCCAAAGGGCCGGACCCGTTTTTGAGCCTTCAATGCTGGCCTATGCAGCGCACGGATCAAGTGCCCTTTCGCCTGCCCTATGGCGTATTTGAAAATGAGCCTTTGGGTAATTATGCTGATGCTGATGCTGAGGCAGAATCTATCATCGTGACCGCGCAGCGTAAAGGCAGGGTGCGCGAGCAGCGTAATATGGCTTTTCTGCCTGCGCCTCCGCCGCCCGCGCCTGTCGTTGTGGCACAGCAGGAGGAGCTGGGCGATTTGAAGCTGTACCGCGTTCCTGAACGCATAGATGTGAAGGCCAAAGGGCAGAAACAGGTGGCGATGATCGTGCAGCCGGAGGCAGAGTTCAAACTGGTTTACCGGGTGAAGCGCGAATCCCTCTATGGCAATGGAAATTATATTGCGGTCATCCCGACCTTGATCAGCCGCAATGATGAAGCAAAGGGGCTGGGCGTTCCGTTGCCATCGGGGCAGGGGATGGTGTTTGAAAACGCGCTTTCCGCCTATTTGCTGGCGGGTGAGGTGAAGGTCACCGACCGCGCTGTGGGGGACAAGATTGAGTGGATGATGCCCGCGAGCAATCAGGTGAAGTTGCTCCATGTTATCACTATAAATGATGCCAAAGGCTATGATATCAGCTTGAAATTGACCAACGCCAATCCGTTCGATGTGGAGGCAGAGATTGAGCTGCCGGAAAATCTCGCCGGCCTGCCCGATAATGTCCGGCGGGTGGATGGCAAAAATATCTGGTTTGTGACCATTGCGGCCAATGACGAGATCAATTTGGCTTACCGGATAAGCTTAAACCGTTAACCGTTCAATCTGCGGCTATCAATCCGCGGGAAGGGCGCGGGGGCGGTGGTTTTCATCCAGCGCAACAAAGGTAAACAGGCCTTCTGTGACTTTCACCTCTTGTTGGCCGCGGTCGCGCGTGGCGATTACTTCGATCCGGATGCCCATGCTAGTCCGTCCGCGCCGTTCCAGCTTGGCATAAACGCTGATTATATCGCGCAGCAGGATGGGGGCGATAAATTCCATGCTTTCAATCGCCACCGTCGCCGTTGCGCCGCGGGCAATACGCGCCGCGACTATGCCGCCGGCTACATCCATCTGGCTGAGCACCCAGCCGCCGAAAATATGGCCGTTTGCGTTTATATCTTTTTGCGCCGGAACCACACGTAAAACGGGGTCGCTGCGTTTGGGCAGGTTGCGGATTTCATCGGTCATCGCTTTGCTTTCATTTATCGGCCTCATCCCGGAACGGATCGTCGATCGATTCGTCATGACCGGTGCCGCTGGACAGGAACACCAATCCCATTAAACTGGCGGTCAGCAATATCGCGGCGATGATCGCGCCGGCGGTGGCAATATAGAAATGGATTGAAACAAAACCATATTTCATCCAGAATATTCCCAGCACCAATGCGGTCATAGCGACCGTGAACACTGTCATCCAGCGCATGAGCCGCCAATAGCGTTTCCATGCAAAATCCGCATATTCGGGATCATCGAGGGGGGAGGGGTTGACCATATTTTATCCTTTGCCTTCTCTATGCTATAATGGCCGGATGGCGCAAGATGAATAGGAGAGGGTTATGACAATAGCAGCGATGATGACGGGACGGAGCGGGCAGATCCATAATGCAAAAGCGGATGAAAGCGTTGCTGTGGCCGCCGCGCGTTTAGCGGAACAGAAAATCGGGGCTTTGCCGGTGATGGACGGGGATCAGGTCGCGGGCATATTTTCGGAACGCGATGTGATTTACGGGCTGGCCCTGTATGGCGCGGCGATGCTTGACAAAAAAGTGGGAGAGGTGATGACCGCGCCTGCGATCACGGTCAGCAGCGACACACCGATATTATCGGCTCTATCGCTGATGACCCGGCGCCGTATCCGGCACTTGCCGGTGGTCGATGGCGGCCATTTGACCGGCTTTATTTCCATTGGTGACTTGGTCAAACATCGGATCGAGAAAATAGAAGCAGAAGCCGCAGCAATGCGCGATTATATCCAAATGGCATAACGGCGTTAGACCGGATTTCGATCTCAAAGTTGCCAAAGTTGCCAACCCCATGGGACCAAATAACTATTGAATATTATCTTTCGGGCTGACGATGATGCTGGCAGCCACAGCGGGGTTGGCAATGTAGGGCCTGAGCTTGGCAAATGCTATCCTACATTGCAACAATGGTTTGGCTCATGCGCGGAATTATGAAAGCGGGATGAGATTTTATGAAATCAAAACCCCTGTTCTAAATTATTGGGACCGCATGGTTATTTGATAAAACCCGGCCCCCAATTTTGGCATCATATCCCTAAACAATCACCCCATCGGATTGGCGTCTGTGTCTAATGCAGGTGCAATATCAACAGGGGAAAATCCGCTGGCGGAGGCGGGCGTGCCATAGAGGCGGTTCCATTCGGCCAGTTCGGTTTCATAGCGGGAATAGCTATCAAAGAAGCGAATGAAGATACCGTCCAGCTCCGCCAGTGCGCCAACGCTGAATTCCGGTAAAACTCGCCAATCGACGGCGGATGCTTCTTGGCTTTTCAACAGCGCGGTATCGCAAAACTCCTGCCGCACCGTGGGTATGGAAAAATAATTATACAAATCGGTCATTTTGGTGTCGCGCACGCGCAGCGCATTTTCACCGGGATAACGCACCTTATATTCTTGATCAATAAGGCGGCTGATCTTGCGCAAGGTTAATTTATTATTACCGATAAAAGCATTATAATTGGTTGCAATTGCGTCCCAAACCGGACCTTGGCAATTGAGCGCGGCGACATTGATGGCCGAACGGAAATGCCAAACACTCTCGTTGCTGCTGATAAAACGGTTTGGGGTTTCGCGCACCCCGTCAATGCCAACCGGCGGCACGATCAAGGTTGCGGCTGCGCCAGACGGAGGAAGCGGACGTGCAGGCGGCGGCGGGGGCGGCGCAACAACCACCGGCGGCGGGGGCGGTATCGGAACGGGGGCGGGTGTTGGCGTACAGGCCGCAACCGCCGCAAAGGCAAAAACCACTCCCAAGATACGAAGCCCCGCATTCATAAGATACTCTCCAAAAAATCATGCCCATTCCTGTTGAAGGCCTTTCAACACGATATGGCCGGAAAAATAAAGGGGGCTTCGACGGGTCGGCAAAGAAAAAGGCCCGGCAGTTTCCGACCGGGCCTTATTATTCAACGCTATATGAACCTAAGATTAGGATAAAAACTTAATCCCGGCCGCCCATGAAGCTGAGCAGGAATTGGAACATATTGATAAAGTCCAGATAGAGATTGAGCGCACCCATGATTGCGGCTTTGCCAACCATATCGGAACCGCGCACCTGAAGGTAGACGCTTTTAATCATTTGCGTATCATAAGCGGTCAGGCCTGCGAAGATCAGGACACCGGCAAAGCTGATCACCCATGTCATGGTTTCCGAACCCAAAAAGATGTTGATGACAGAAGCGACAATCAATCCTACCACGCCCATGATCAGGAAGCTGCCCCAACCGCTTAAATCCTTTTTGGTGGTATAACCCCAAAGGCTAAGCCCCGCAAAGGCGGCGGCGGCAGCAAAGAAAGTCTGGGCAATGGATTCGCCTGTGAAAATCATGAAAATCCGCGACATTGACAATCCCATCAGGACCGCAAAGCCCCAGAATATCGCCTGCAATGCCGGAGTGGACAGCTTGTTCACGCCAAAGCTCATCACCAGCACGGCGGCCAAAGGCGACAATATGATGATCCAGCTCAAAATGCTGGGGTTCAGCATCAAATCCTGTGCAAATTGGGTTTGCGCGAAACTCATGGCAACGATACCGGTCACCATAACCGCCGACGCCATATAGTTATAGACTTTCAGCATATGGGACCGAAGGCCCTGATCAATAGCGGCGGCCTCTTGGGCACCGGCCCGCGATGCCATGGTGGCTTCCGCTTGACGTTGTTGCGGGTCTAGCCAATCAGACATAATAATCTCCTCAAATTACCGGCAATATAGCCATAAATGCAATATTGTCCTTTTTTATGTCCTTTTCAAGAAAAACCGGATTTTTGAAGCGAAGAATCTGATCCTTTTTTGCCTTAACGGTTTTTAACCAATTGCTGTGCAATGCTGTCACTTGCGGCTTTTACCTGATGCCAGCAGGCGGCGAAATCATCGTCTTCGCCATAATAGGGGTCGGCCACGCTTTGCCCTTCCCAACCGGGCAAATGATCGAGCAGGAGGCTGATCCGTGCCGGGTTTGCTCCTGCCATGGACCGCAAATCTGACAGATTATGGCTATCAAGTGCGCAGATCAGATCAAATTCATGAAAATCGCTGCGCCGCACCTGCCGCGCCTTATAACCTGAAATATCGATCCCGCCATATTGCAACGCGGCGGCCTTTGCCCGGCGGTCCGGCGGATGCCCGATATGCCAGTCACCGGTTCCGGCAGAATCAATTTTCAAGTCCAGCCCCGCTTTGACCGCTGCATCGCGCATGGCCGCTTCGGCGAGCGGCGAGCGGCAGATATTGCCGAGGCATACGAATAATATGGATTGGATTGGGGCAATAACCGGCATCGCTTCCTCTTCTTGGCTTGCTCTTTTGCGGCGTGCGCCTTACCCCATAGACAAGTGAGAAGAAAAATAAAGAGGAGAGCAGGCATGGCTGTAAATGCAGGGGGAGCGGCGCAGGCGGCGTCATCGCAAACCGCAACAGGGCAGGCGTTCGGAACAGCGGGTTATCGCAATTATGTGCTTTTCACGCTGTTGCTTTGCTACACTCTCAATTTCATCGACCGTATTTTGATACAGGTTTTGTCCGAACCGATTATCAACGAATTTGGCCTGAAAGACTGGCAGTTCGGATTATTGTCGGGTTTTGGCTTTGCGCTGCTTTATACGGTTGCGGGCATTCCGATTGCGCGGCTTGCCGAACGGATGAACCGTGTCAGGATTATCGCGGTCAGCATTATTATCTGGTCCGTCATGACGGCGCTGTGCGGTGTTGCGGGTAGCTTTATCGCGTTGCTGGCTTTCCGCGTTGGTGTCGGCATTGGCGAGGCCGGCCTTACACCGCCGGCCAATTCGATCATCGCCGATTATTTCCCCCCGCGCAGCCGCGCTAGGGCGCTTGCCATATATGCCATGGGGGTCACATTGGGCAGCGTGCTTGCCGCGGCCTTTGGCGGGCCAATTGCGCAGGCTTTTTCCTGGCGCGAAGCGTTTTTGCTGCTCGGTATTCCCGGAATTTTGATCGGCATTATCGTCTGGTTCACCATTAAGGAGCCGCCGCGCGGCTATTCCGACCCGGTCGGCACGCCCCAAGGTAGAGGCCCGCAGATTGGGAGAGACATTGCGCAGGTTGACCAGCAATAAAAG